>SCVR01000364.1 GCA_004296805.1 Dehalococcoidia bacterium | reverse complement strand
CGTGATCCTGCGGACGATCGACACACTGTGGGTGGAGCACCTGACGGCCGTGGAAGAAATGCGCCAGGGCATCGGCCTGCGCGCCTACGGCCAGACCGACCCACTGGTGGCGTACAAGCGCGAAGCGCTGGACATGTGGGACCAGTTCCGCGACCGGATCCGCCAGCAAGTGGCCCGCCAGATTCTGCACGCCCGGCTGGCGCCTCAAGCGGCCGCCGAGGCGATGGCGCAGGAGCGAGCGCCGCGTCAGGTGCGGCAGACCGGCCCGGGCGACCCGGACGGCGCTGGCACGGAAGCCACTTCGACGACCGCGACGGCAACGCGCGTCACCGCCAAGGTGGGGCGGAACGACCCGTGCCCGTGCGGCAGCGGCAAGAAGTTCAAACGCTGCCACGGCGCCTAGCGCACAGGGCTCACCCCCGCGCTGGTAGCTGCCTTCGATCAGGCGGGCGAGGCCTGCGCGATCCGCACGGAGTTGCCTGACGGATCCCCACGGCTGATCGATCGGCTCGGCCGACGGTATTGCTTCGAGTCCCTGGCTGGCACCAGCCGCCGTGAGCCAGACCCCGGAAGCCCATGCGAGGTGCGCCACGCGCTTCGGCCGTCTCCTCCGCCTGTGCAAACGGTATCCCTCGCCACCCGGCGTCCGGGCGGCGGCGTCCCGAGGTATCCGGGGTGGGGGGAGGCAGAGTGCGCTACTATCCCGCGGGCACCTCGGACGGGGTGCCTGCGGTAGGGGCGCGCGCGCACCGTCGACGGCTTCCTCGGGCGCGACGCGATAGTGATAGAGGAGGGGCAGTGCCTGAAGAACTACCCGACCTGACGCCAGAGATGAAGGCGGCGATCGGCAAGTCCGGTCCGCCCACGACGTACGAGGTGACAAGCCTCGGCATCCGCACCTTCGGGCGTGCGGTCGGCTACAAGAACCCGATCTACTTCGACGCCGCTGCGGCGAAGGCGGCCGGGCACAAGGACCTGGTGGCCCCTCCGGGTTACCTCGGCATGCCGGTGTTCAACCCGAACGCGACGGCTGGCCGTGGCGTGGACTTCGAGACGCCGTTCAAGCGCAACCTGAACGGTGGCACGGGCGTCTTCCCCCTGGAGCGCGTCTACGCGGGCGATGTGCTGGACGCGGTGACGACCCTGGTCGAGTTGAAGCTCGACCGCGGCCGGCTGGGCCAGATGCTCATCCGGACGTCCGAGACGGTCTACACGCGCAAGTCCGACGGCAAGGTGGTCGCGAAGACTCGCGGCACCGGGCTGTCCTACTAGCGATAGCGCGAGGAGACGACGATGGCACAGACGATGTGGGATGACGTGAAGGAAGGTCAGGAGATCAGCCTGACCGAGCAGACCTCCAGCCAGCGCCTGGTGATCTGGGCGGCGGCTTCGGGCGACTTCTACCAGATCCACTACGACGACAACTTCGCGAAGGGGAACAACCTGCCGGACATCATTGTCCACGGGGCCCTGAAGGGAATGCTGGTCGGCCGGTTGCTGGACGAGTTCGCCGGCGACAAGGGCTGGATCGAGATGTGGGACGTGTCCTACCGCGGTATGGACAAGGCCCGTGAGGACATCACGATCTGGGGCAAGGTCACGAAGAAGTACCAGGAGGGCGGGAAGAACCTCGTCGACCTGGACGTCGGAGTGAAGAAGGTCGACGGCACGGAGACGACTCCGGGCCGGGCGACGGTGAGCCTGCCGAAGAAGTAGCACCCGCCTCGCGGTTGCGATGCGTGAGGACGCCCGGCCGAGAGGTCGGGCGTCCTGCTTGTCCCTCCACCCCTCCGATGGAGGGGGAGCCCCGAGCGTCGGTTGGAGGCCGCAGTTGGTCGGGGAGGCATCGAGGTCGGCGAAAAGCTCGTACCGCCGTCGCTTCGCGACGGGCGGCCCCACCCCCTGCCCCCGCCCCTCGGGGGCGGGGGTCAAGAGAGAGTCAACCCTACCCCCCAGCCCCCTCCCCTTTCTCAGGGGAGGGGGAGCCGGAGGCAGACCATCGAAGCCTGCCTGCGGATGCGGGCGGCGTCCCCTACATTCGAGGGATGCTGGACCTCACTTCTTACCCACTCGAGAACCTCGCGCGGCGGGTCGGGACGCCGTTCTTCCTGTACGACGGGGCGGTGCTGCGCGCGCGGATGGGGGAGGTGGCGGCGGCGACCGCTGGCTCCTCGCTGCATGGGCGCTACGCGATGAAGGCGAACTCGGCGCGGTACGTGCTCGATGCGGCGCGCGAGGCGGGGTTGTGGATCGATGCGGTGAGCGGGAACGAGGTGGACCGGGCGATGCGCGCCGGGTTCGCTGGGGGACATGAGCCGCCGGCCATCATGTACACGGCGGACGTGTTCCGCGACAACGCGCTGACGACGGTCATCGAGCATGGGATCCTGCCGAACATCGGCTCGCCGGGGATGATCCGGGAACTGCACGAGGCGGGGTACCGAGGGCCGATCGCGGTGCGCGTGAACCCGGGGTTCGGGCACGGGCATGTGCAGGCCTGCGACACCGGCGGACCGTCCTCGAAGCACGGGATCTGGTTCGAGGAGATCGATGCGGTTGCGGCGCAGGCAAAGAGCGCGGGGTTCCCGATCGTGGGGCTGCACGCGCACGTGGGCACGGGGCCGCAGATCGGTGAGTTCGACTTCAACATGCGGCGACTGGTCGGGGTGTTCGACGACCTGCTCCAGCGCTTCCCGGAGGTCACGTCGGTGAACCTCGGCGGGGGGATCCCCCACCCGTACCGTATCGAGGGTCAGGCGTACGACCTCGTCGGGTACCGGGCGCTGATGCTGGAGGCGGCCTCGACGCTGTCAGAGTCGGCGGGGCGCCCGATCGCGATCGAGATCGAGCCCGGGCGGTACCCGGTGGCAGGGATGGCGATCCTCGTGGCGCGCGTGACGGATGTGAAGGACACGCGGGCGAACGAGAAGGGGCCCGGCAACCGCTTCGTGATGGTGGACGCCGGGTTCAACGACCTCGTGCGGCCGGCGATGTACGGCTCGTACCACGAGATCTCGATCGTCGGCCGTGGGGCCTCGAGGCCGACCGAGCCCCTGGTGGTGGCCGGGCCGCTGTGCGAGAGCGGCGACGTGTTCACGCGGGACGACCAGGAACTACTGGTCCCACGCGCCCTCGGCCGTCCCGAGCCGGGCGACCTGCTGGTGCTGCACGACGCCGGCGCATACGGCGCCGCGATGTCCTCGAACTACGTCTCGATGGGGCGGGCAGCACAGGTCGCCTGGGAGAACGGGCGGGCGACGCTCATCTCGCGGCGGGAGACCCTGGACGACATCCTGCGGCTGGAGTGCTCTGAGCCGTTGTAGGGGGCGGACGAGCACGGACTGACCAGACTCCCGCGCCCTACCGGGGCATGAGACAATAACCAGCGGTTCACCTCGCGCCGCTCCGGCGACGCTGCGGGGGGCTCCTACAGATTCAAGACACCGCTTCGAGCGGGGTTTCGGGCAACGTCGTGACCACATCTGCCACCGAGGCGAACGCCTGGGGCGTCGTCGGCCAGTACGCCGCCGTCGAGGTGCTTCGACGCGCGATTGCAGGCGGGCACCTCGCCCACGCCTACCTGTTTGCCGGGCCTCCGGGGATCGGGCGAGCGCTCCTGGCCCAGCGACTGGCGCAAACCCTCGTCTGTCCGAGCGCCGATGACCCCACGCTCCCCGACCTGACGACTCGCGCTTCGCAGCAGATCGAAGCGGGCACCTCGCCGGACATCGAGCGGATCTCGATCCGCGGGGTGTGCGACGAGGCGAGCCACGACCACACGACGGACACGTCGACGCGCATCCGGATCTGCCAGATCCGGCGGCTGGAGCGGGTCGCCTCGATGGCGCCGTTCGCCGTGTCGCGGCGGATCTTCATCATCGACAGCGCCGACGACCTGCAGGCGGACGCGGCCCACGCGATCCTGAAGACGCTCGAGGAGCCGCCCGGCGAGGCCGTGCTGATCCTGCTGGCGTCCGACGTCAACGCGCTGCTGCCGACGATCCGGTCACGCTGCCAGGAGATCGTGCTCCGGCCGATGCCGCACACCGAACTCGCTGCTGCGCTGCGTGAGCGCACAGGACTGGCAGCCGAGGACGCGGCGAGCCTCGCGCGGCTCGCGCACGGGCGCTTCGGGCTCGCGATGCGAATGCACGCCGACCCATCGATCGCCGTCCTGCGCCAGTCCGCGACGGACGACATGCGCCGGCTGATGCGTGGCGGGCGGAACGAGCGCTTCGACGTCGCTGACCGCCTCGGCTCCGCGTGGTACCGGGAGCGCGAGAGCGTGCTGGCAACCGTGGACCTGTGGCGTGACTGGTGGCGCGAGGTGCTACTGGCGACGTCCGGCCTCGAAGCCTCGCCGGAGGCGATGGAGGACGCGCGGGGGCTGACCTCGGCGGACGCGGTGCGTGCGCTGCGCGCGCTGCAGACGGCGCGACAGCACCTGCTCGGGAACACGAACGCCTCGCTGGCGCTTGAGGTGATGATGCTCGACCTGCCCCAACTGGCGACGGCGGGTGCCGTATGACGACCGACGCACGACCGCGCGTCCGCACGCACGTCGGCATCCGCTTTGCTGAGGCGGGGCCGATCTCCTACTGCTCACCGGGCGACCTCATCCTCGGCGTCGGCGACTACGTCGTGGTGCGCGGCGACCGCGGCGAGCGGCTGGGCTGGGTCGTCGTGGGCGCGGACCAGGTGCTCGGCAACCTCGTCGACGGCCCCACGCGCGTGATTGACCGGCTGGCCTCCGAGGCGGATGTCGCGACGTGGCGGGCGCAGACGGAGCGGGCGAAGGCCGACATCATCCGCGTGCAGGTGGTGGTCTCCCGCATCGACGCTCGGGTACGGGTGGCGAACATCACGTACGACCTCGCCCACACGCACGGGGAACTGACCTACACGGCGAATGAGTTCCACGGCGAGGACCGGCTGCGGCGGGAAGCCGCGCAGTTCCTCGAGATCCCGAACCTGGAGACCGAGCAGGTGGGCGACCGTGACCGCGCGAAGGCACTCGGCGGCCTCGGCCAGTGCGGGCGCGGGCTGTGCTGTTCCACGTGGATGACCGAGTTCCCGGCGATCTCGATCAAGATGGCGAAGGACCAGGGGCTGGCTCCCAACCCCTCGAAGATCTCGGGCGTGTGCGGTCGGCTGTTGTGCTGCCTCGCCTTCGAGGTGGACGCCTACCGCGAGATCGTGGGGACGCTGCCGAAGGTCGGCAAGCGGATCACGACGCCCGTCGGCAAGGCGAAGGTCATCTCGATCAACGCGATCAACGAGACCGTGCGTCTGCGGATGGACGAGACGGGCCAGGTCATCGAACTCGGAGCGGAGACGATTCGTCAGCAGATGGGCACGGCGATCCGTCCCGAAGAACTCGACGTTGACGTGGAGGAGGGCATCCGCCGCCAGGACGAGGAACGCCGCGCGCTATTCCTCGCCGCGCTGGAGCCGACCGACCGCCGCGCACCTCGACGTTCCAGTCGCGCCGCCTTCGATGCACCGGGCCGCGAGGTGCGTGACGAGCGCCCGCTGCGAGACCTCGATGCGGGCGCCGTGCCGGAAGACCGCATCGAGGCCCCACGCGAGCCTCGGGCACCGCGCCCGCCGCGCCAGCGTCCCGCCGCCTCGAACGACACCGCGCGTCCGCGTCGCGACGGCGAGCGCCCGCGCAGCGACGAGGGCCGCCCGGGCATGACGCGCAGCCGTCGTGACGGCGGTGAGGCCCGCCCGCCGCGCGAGCGACCGCCGCAGGACGACGCGCCTCGCGGTGAGCGCACGACGATCGGCGGCATCCGCATCACGCGCCGCTCCGCGCGCCCCGCAGATGGAGCGGCCCCGGCCCGCCCGCCACGTGACAACGCACCGAGTAGCGGCACGCCTCGTCCGCCCCACGAAGCCCGACCGCCACGCAACCAGGCCGGCGACGCCCCGCGTCCGCCCTCGGACGGTGCGCCCGGCAGCGACACCCCCGGCGAGTCCGAGGAGCAGCGTCGCCGCCGCCGTCGTGGCCGCCGCGGTGGTCGCGGCCGTGGGACTGGTGACGCGGGTGGCGGCGCGCCGGAGCCGGGCACCGACGACTAGCGTCTCGTCCACAACCCAGGGGGAGGCTTCGATGCCTGACCAGACTGTCCGACCGAATCCGGATGCCATCGTCAGCGCGGAGTGGCTGCGCGCGCACCTCGATGACCCGTCGGTGCGCATCCTGCACGTGGGCCTCGACCGCGCGAAGGAGTATGAGGGCGGACATCTGCCGGGTGCGATCTGGGTGCATGGCTACGACGACACGACGGTGGAGCGCGGCGGTATCCGTGCGCTCGTGCCGTTCCGCGAAGAGGTCGAAGCGACGCTGGCCCGCCTCGGCGTGGACGAGTCCCACACGGTGGTCTGCGTCGCCGGCGGCAAGTCGATGTGGCCACACCGCGCGTACTGGGTGCTGAAGTACTACCGCCACCCGAACGTGCACATCGCCGACCGGTCGACGGCAGCCCTCGAACGCGCCGGGATCGCACTGACGACGGACGAGCCTCGCTTTGCCCCGACGACACCACACCTCGGCGAGGGCGACCCCACCGTGTACTCGTCCTGGGAGGACGTGCTCGCTGCTGCCGAGGGCAAGGGCGACGCGACGATCCTCGACTGCCGCACGGACGACGAGTGGCACGGCGTCGAGGGCGCCGGACACGAGGCCCCACGCTACGGTCGCATCCCGCGCGCGACGCACCTGAACTGGGAACTCCTCGTGGACGACGACGGTCGCTTCCAGCCGCCCGACCGCCTGCGTTCGCTGTACGCGGCGGCAGGCATCGATGGCAGACGAGAGGTGTTCCCGTACTGCGGAGGTGGCATCCGCTCAGCGGCCTCGTGGTTCGCGATGCACGAGATCCTCGGCTGGCAGACGGCACGCAACTACGACGGCTCGTGGGCGGAGTGGTCGCGCCTGCCTCAGTTGCCGGTGGAGCGGGGCTAGGTCGACCTTCGGAACGAACAGAACGGGCGGCCAGTGGCCGCCCGTTCTGTTACTCGGCGTCGCAGCACTACCCCAGAGCGTCCGCGATCTGGTCGACGTGCTCGTGCATGTGGTCGGCGTGGGACTGGACTTGCTGGCGGAGGGAGCGGCGCGCACCTCGGATGGTGCCGGGGCGGCCCCAACCGGCGTCCGGAGTGCCGGAGAGCAGCTCGACGGTCTTGCCCAGTTCGGACTCAATGAGCGCGATGAGGTCGGCGGCGGAGCGGGACTCGAGGGCCGCGGTCTCGGCGTCTTCGTCGAAGGGCAGGCGGGCGGGGTCGGTCATCGTCGCCATCTGGCGGATGAAGATCCCATTCTTCTGCGCGTAGAGGGCCATGTGGGCGAGCGTGTGCTGCGCGGTCCAATCTCCGCCTTCACGCGGAGGCGACGTCCAGGCACTACCTCGAGCGTTCGCGGTCGCGGAGCGCAGACGCTCGGAGGCCGTGGACAGCGACTGCACGAGGTGGGCGTACTTCTCCGGGGCGCCGGTCACGAAGTCAATGCGCGACATCTACTTCACCTCCAGCAGCAGTTCCACCTCGACGGGTGCGTTGAGCGGGAGCGAGGCGAGGCCGATCGAGGTCCGCGCGCCGACGCCGGCGTCGTCACCGAAGATCTCCTTGAGCAGTTCGGAAGCGCCGTTCACGACCTGCGGCTGGTCGACGAACTCAGGTGCGCTGGCGACGTAGCCGACGGTGCGCACCACGCGCGCGCCCTCGAGGGTGCCCAGCAGATGCATCGCGGCAGCGAGCGCGTTGATCGCGCACTGGCGGGCGGCAGCCTTGCCGTCCTCGACGCTCACGCCGGCGCCGAGGCGACCGGTGGCGATGAGTGCGCCGTCCTTCATCGGCAGTTGGCCGGAGACGAACACGAGGTTCCCGGTGCGGACAGCGGGCTTGTAGATCGCCACGGGGGAGACCAGCGGGAGGTCGATGCCCAGTTCCTTCAGTCGGTCCGCGACGCTCATAGCACGCCCTCTCCGAGGATCCGCTCGAGGACTCCGGTGAGTTCCTCGTCGCTGTAGAAGTGGATGGTGAGGGACCCGCGCCCCGTCTGGTTCCGCTTGAGCGTCACCTTGGTGCCGAGGGCGCGCTGGACGGCATCCTCGAACCCCTGGGTGATCGCCGCCGGCCCGCGGACCTCCGGCTTCGGCTGGCGTGGCTTCGAGGGTTTCGCCTCGGTGCCACCCCACTCGCGCACCATGCGCTCGGTCTGGCGCACGTTCAAGCCCTCGGCGACCACGCGTTCCCATGCCGTGAGGCGGTCGGCAGGGGACGGAAGACCGAGGAGCGCTCGGCCGTGGCCCTCGGAGATCTCGCCGGCGGTGATCGAGGCGCGCACCTCCACCGGGAGGTCCATGAGGCGCAGCGTGTTGGCGATCGCGACCCGGGACTTCGAGACGCGCTCTGCGACCTGCGCCTGAGTGAGGTTGAAGTCCGCGATCAGGCGCTGGTAGGCAACTGCCTCCTCCAGCGGGTTGAGGTCCGCGCGCTGGACGTTCTCGACGATGGCGATCTCGAGGAGTTCCTGCGGGGTGGTCTGACGGATGGTGACGGGGACGCGCTCGAGGCCGGCCGCCTTCGCCGCTCGCAGACGGCGCTCACCCGCAATCAGCTGGTAGACGACCCGGCCATCCTGGCCGCGCTCCTGTGTGACGAGCAGCGGCTGGATGATGCCGTAGAGCTTGATCGACTCCGCAAGTTCAGCGAGTCGCTCCGGATCGATGACCGTGCGCGGCTGCTGCGGGTTGGGGATCACGTCCTCGATGGCGACATCAGTCGCGGGGACGCGCTCATCACGCGGTGCCGTCTCCGGGTCCCCGGGCGCGCCGTCCGGGATCAGCGCTGAGAGTCCGCGGCCGAGGCCACCCTTACGCGCCATGTGCGACCTCCGAGGACGGGGCAGCAGCCGCGGTCGCGGCGCGTGCGCGCAGCGGCGCGACGGGAGGGATCAGGTCGCGCTCGCGCAGACGCTGGATCAGTTCGTCCGCCAGTTCCTCGTATGCGCGGGCACCCGTCGATGAGGGGTCGTAGGCAGTGATCGGTTCGCCATGGCTCGGGGCCTCGGCGAGGCGAACGGAGCGCGGGATGACGGTGCGGAAGGTCGCCGGGAAGTGCGTGCGCACCTCCTGCTCGACCTCGCGGGCGAGGTTCGTGCGGGAGTCGTACATCGTGAGTAGCACGCCGCGGATCGCCAGTTGCGGGTTGAGGTTGCGGCGGATCATCTCGACCGTCTTCGAGAGGTGGCCGAGGCCTTCGAGCGCGAAGTACTCCGCCTGCACGGGGATGATCACTTCGTCCGCCGCCGCCAGCGCGTTGACGGTGAGGAGCCCGAGGGACGGCGGGCAGTCCATGAGGATGACGTCATACTTCGTGCGGAGCGATTCGAGCGCGCGCTTCATGCGGAACTCGCGTGCCATCACCGTCACGAGTTCGACCTCGGCACCCGCGAGCGCGGGCGTCGTCGGCACGAGCCAGAGGTTCGGCGTCGTCGTCGCCTCGATGGAGCGCTCGAGCGGTTCCTCTTCGATCAGCGTGGCGTAGAGGCCCGCCTCGTCGCGGCCACGGATGCCAAGTGCGCTTGTCGCGTTCGCTTGCGGGTCGGCGTCGATAACGAGGACGCGCAGGCCGCGCGCGGCGAGGGATGCGCCGAGGGAGACAGTGGTCGTCGTCTTGCCGACGCCACCCTTCTGGTTCGTGACGGCGATGCACACGCTCATCGAAGTGCGCTCGTGCGGGCCGGGGACGGGAGGACGGTCACAGGGCGACTCCCGCTCGTGCGGCGATCTGCGCGAGCGGTGGCAACGGGGCGGGGCCGAGTGTCTCGACCTCGCAGGCGGCCGCGGCCGCCGCCAGGCGACCCGCCACCATCAGCCCCGCTCGCAGGCCGAGTATAAAGGCGGCGGCGAACACATCCCCGGCGCCGGTGGTGTCGATCGGCTGAGCCGCCACGGCCTCGATGCGCGCCTCAGAGCCGTCGGTGTTGATAACTCGTGCGCCATCCGCGCCGCGCGTCACCACCACGCGTTCGCACCGGGACGCGAGGCGGGTGAGGGCGCCCTCCGACCAGCGGGCGACCTCATCCTGTGCCAGGAAGATCGTCACCCCGGGACGCGCAGCGCCCAGCAGCGCCGGCGATGGCGCACCGACCACGCGGACCGAGCCATCGTCGAGCCGCCGCCGTTGCATGCCCTGCGCGAGCAGGCCCACTCGGGTACCCGGCCAACGATCGAGGAACGACGCGACATCGAGGTCCCCGGCGATGAGAGGGCAGAGCAGGATGGTGCGGGGCTCCGGCCACCCATTGGGAACATCGATGGCCCCGATCGGGGAACGCGGCGGGTGCTCCAGGCGGAGGCGACGCTCACCGTCCACATGGGTGTGCTCGAAGAGCAGCGGCTCACGGTTCACCTTGGTGAGGACGAGGGGACGGATGCCGAACGCCTCGGCGGTGCGGGCGGCGAACAGCACTGCGCCGCCGGGCGACTCGCGCACCGGCGTCTCGTCCGCGAAGCGGTCGAGGGTGAGCATGCCAGCGATCAGCAGCGGCATCGCTTCGGCCAGCGACGACGCAGTCGGGGTGACGTCCTCAGGCATCCGCGGGCACCCTCAGCCGTCCTCGCCCAACACCTCGGGCGGTGTTACTCCGCCGGCAGGATCTCGACCTGGCGGTTCTCACCGGAGCCAACGCTCTCGGTGCGAACGCCTTCCTCGGTCTCGAGCGTGAGGTGGATGATGCGGCGCTCGTGTGCGGGCATCGGCTCCAGGGTGATCACGTCGCCGGTCTCCCGGACTTCCTGCGCGATCTCCCGCGCCATGTCGACGAGCATCTGCTCGCGGCGGCGACGGTAGCCCTCGATGTCGAGGCCGAACACCGGCGCGCTGTCGCGTCGCTGCCCGACGATCGTGTTCATCAGGTACTGCAGGTGGTAGAGCGTCTCGCCTCGACGGCCGATGAGCAGGCCGAGTTCGTCGGACGCAACGTCGTCCTCGCCGTACACATCGAAGACCTGCGCGATCAGGCCGGCGCCGTCACCCGGGGTCTCCGGGTCGCGCGCACTGATCTCCGTGCCCTGCAGGCCGAGGAGGTTCAGCACGTCACGGAGCGTGCCGCCCGCGAGGTCGAGGTCGTCCTCAACATCGATCTTCGGGGCGGTCGGCAACTCGTCCGGCGCGTCCGGGATGCGGACTTCCTCGTCCGCGGGGACGGTGAAGCCCTGCGGGCGCGCCTCGCGCGGCTCGCGGGGTTCACGGAACTCGCGTCCACCGCCGCGGGGAGCACCTCGGCCACCACGGTCATTGCGGCCACCACCACCACCGGCACGACCGCGACCGCCAGCACCGCGAGCCGGGCCACGGTTCTCCCGCGTGCCGCCCTCACGTGCAGGCGCGGCTGCACGTGGTGCGGCCTCTGCAGTAACGGGCTGCTCGCCCCCCTCGGCTGCCGGTGCGTCGTCATCGCGACGGCGACCGCGACCACCTCGGCGGCCACGGCGGCGGCGGCGCGGGGCGTCACCATCGGCTGCAGGCGCTTCGCCATCCTCGGAGCGAGGGGCGTCGTCATCGTCACGGTCGTCGTCGTCATCATCATCGTCGTCGTCGCGCTGAGGCAGCACGTCGGCGGCCTCGGGCTGACGCTGACGGACCGGCGCCGAGCGGCGCGGGCCGCGCGAAGGGCCAGAGGTCAGGACGGAGTCGTGGGCCGTAACACGGACGATCGCGTCCTCGGAGCCGAAGCCGAAGCGTCCGGCTTTACCCTCGGTGACGACGTCGATTTCGACCTGATCCCGGCGCAGGCCGAGTTGGGCCAGCGCCTTCCCCACCGCTTCGTCGACTGTTCGACCGCTTGTTTCCGCTACTCGCATCGTTGTTCCCCGTTTCGGACGTGCCGCGTTCAGCGGCTGGGCGGCTATGACGGACTCGAGTGGACGTGCCGGGTAGGGGTGCCATGCCGAGGCGCGCACGCGCGATGTTCGGCACCAGCGATCCCCAGGTGAAGTCACCCGGGCCCACGAAGACCCACTGCAATGCAATGCCGATGACGGTGCTGGCGAACCAGTAGATCCCCACACCGGCCGGCGAGAACAGGACGAACCAGGAGAATACAGCGGGCATCATCCACTGCATCATTTGTGCAGTCTGACGCTGCTGCTCGCTCTGCACGGTCGCCGAGGTCGTGCGCGACGACGAGATGCGCTGTTGCAGCCACATCGCGATGAACACGAGCACGAGCAGCGGGATGCCGCCGTTCGCGCCAAGATCCATGCCGATGAACTGGCGCGAGAGAGGGATCTGGTCCTGGATGAACGGCACGTCGTACAGACGGCCGGACAGGTCCAGGACGCTCTCCGGCGACCCGCCGAGGGTGACACGGATCACCTGGTACAGCGCGATGAAGAGCGGCATCTGGATCAGCTGGCCGCTGAGGCAGCCGAGCGGGTTCACGCCGGCTTCCTTGTAGAGACGCATGGTCTCTTCCTGGCGGCGCTTGGGGTCGCTGTACTTCTTCTGCAATTCCTGCATCTGCGGCTGGATTGCCTGAAGTGCCTTCATGGAGTTCAGCATGCGGAGCGTGAGCGGGAAGAGCAGGACCCTCGAGAGGATCGTGAACACGAGGATGGCGAGGCCAAAGGACGAGAAGCAGATCGCGGTCAACGCCACCATCACGTTGATGAGGGGCGTTTCCAGGAAGGTCTGCCAGACGTACCCGATCGGCATCGGTTCTCCCTACCCGCCCGGGTTGCTGATGACCTTGTTGGCGCCGGTGGCGGCGTCAACGCGGATCAGGACATGCTTCGTCGTGAGGATGAAGACCTGGCCCTCGATGACCAGCGGACTGGCATCGATACGGGTGTCGGTCAGGGTCTCGCGCCACTTCTGCTCCCCGGTCGCAGGATCGAGGCCCACGATCACCCCTCGACGCGAGACGGCGACCAGTCTCCCGTTCGCGAGCACCGGGGTCGCGCGGAACTCGGCCTTCTCGGTGTCCAGGGTGAAGCGCCAGCGCTGCTGGCCGTCGAGCGTGAGGGCATAGATGCTGCCGCCCATGCTCGGGGTGTAGATCGTGTCGCC
>SCVR01000363.1 GCA_004296805.1 Dehalococcoidia bacterium | reverse complement strand
GGGCGGGGTCGGTCCAGCGGAGGATGCCCTTCCGATGCGCCTCGTTCCGCTTCTCCACGCCGACCTGCCACACCATGGTCAGTTCATCGAGGTCGTGCGCGATCTGGCGCTTCGCCGCGTGCCACGGCTGATCCTGACTGTTCGAGGCGTCAGGGTACAACTCCGGCACGGACGGCTGCGGCGTCACCGACCACGAGGCGCCCTCGCTCCGTACCCGCCGGATCCAGTGGAGCGCTCCTGTCGCCACCGAGGAGATCGAGCGTCCGTGCGGCAGGCCGCCATCGACCGGTACCGGCCCCAGCAGGGAGAGCGCGTTGTCGCCGCGGTACTTCACGCCCTTCTGCTCGCGCTCCCATGACCGTCCGAGCAGGAACATCGCGGGTGGCTCGTATCCCTGGATGCGGCCGAGGGCGCGGTTGTAGAGGAATAACTGCACCTTGTAGGCAACAGTCGAGGACCCAGTGTTGCCCACCTCGGTGCCCGCCGCGTTGAGATGGAGGCCCGTGAACTTCACGTCCACCACGCGGTAGTGCCAGGCACCGCCGCCGCCCGCCATGAGCAGGTCGGATGCCGGGACTTCGAGGGCCTGCGCGGACAGCGTCCCCGGGAAGAGACGTTCGAGCACGTCCGACCGCACGAGGAGGTCGGGGGCGCCATGCACCATGTGCTCCGCGTCCCACAGCACGCCCTGATACAGCACCTCGGCGCCGTCGCGCATCGCCTTGAACGTGCGCTCCGCCGCCTCGCGTGTGCGGATCTCCGTGTGATCCGCGGCCATCGTGTGGACATCGGCGACCGTGCGCAGGTGCTCGATGACGCGCGCCTCGAAGGCGGGGCCTTGCTTGAACAGGAAGTCACGGAAATCGGCGCGCGCGTCGTAGCCCGGCAGCAGTTCATCGGGCGTGAACCCTTTGGCCGTGCCGTGCAGTTCCAGCCAGTCGAGGATCGGGTCGTCGAGCGCGTAGTTCCGCGTCGACGAGGCACTCACCCACTCGTCCCAGCCGTCGACGGTGGGGTCGCGAGGCGTCCCGTCGTCCCGGTGCGAGAGGGCGTCAATGCCCAATGGGTGCCGCCTTCCTGCAATCGAGTGTAACCGGCGGCCGCGGGCCTCGGGTGGCCGATTGGCACTACGCCGTGCGGGGAGCCCGCCCTACGCTCGATCGTCAGACAGCGAGGCGCCCCGTGTCCGCATTCCTCCTTTCCACGCTGGTGATCTTCGTCGCCGAACTCGGCGACAAGTCCCAACTCGTCGCCCTCTGGTTCGCCACGAAGTACCGCTGGTGGACGGTACTCGCGGGCGTCGCGACCGCGACGCTCGTCGTGCACCTCGGTTCCGTCGCGGCCGGCCGCGCCCTCGACGGGCTCGTACCTGAGGCGGTGCTCCGCGTGATCGTTGGTCTGTCGTTCCTGGGCTTCGCCTGGTGGAGCATCCGAGGCGACTCGTTAGACGAGGACGACGAGCGCGAGCGCTTTGGCTGGGCGGGCGCGTTCGGCATCGTCACGCTGTCCTTCTTCCTCTCCGAACTGGGTGACAAGACTCAACTGGCGACGGTCTCACTCGCGAGTCGTGAGGACTCATTCGTGGGCGTGTGGCTCGGCTCCACCGTGGGGATGGTCGCCGCCGATGCCGTGGCGGTCGCCATCGGACTCGTCGCGGGGAAGCGGCTTCCGCAGCGCACCGTTGGGCTGATTGCGGCGGTGCTCTTTGTCTTCTTCGGCGTGGTGACGCTGGCGAGCGCCTTCTTCGTCTAGCCCCGCCGGTGCTCCGGGTGCGGCCGCGAGGCGTATGACATCAGTTCGCGCACGCTGGGTGCGTTGTCCAGGCCCCACGCCGCCCGCAGCAGCGCCTCGGCCGCGGGCCCACCGAGGACCGGCGTGACGAGTGCGCGGTACTTCTCTTCGAGGTACGCGTCCGACATCGGGTTCTCCGGCGAGCCGGTCGCGTGCTCGACGTGCGTGCTGAGCGCGCGGCCGTCCTTCAGGCGGATGGTGACGTGGACCTCGTCTTCGCCAAGCGTTGCGTCCGTGGTCGCATGGACGAGGGCGCGGATGGCAGCGATCTGTGGGTCGCGCGCGCGATCGTCATGGAACTGCGCCTCGTGGCCGGCGCCGTCGACCAGGGCAGCCGCGGCACAGTGCTGGTGCGAGAACTTCGCCTGCAGGCCGGTCTCAGGCTGCGCGCGGCCCATCAGTTCGGGGACGAGCGGATGCACGCGCGCCTCGATGGCAACGACCTCACCCGGGACGATCGCGTGCCTGTTGCGCAACTCGATCACGGCGTCCTGTAACGGGTGTGATACGACGCCGTTCGCGTACGGCTTCAGCCCGTTGTTCTGCAGTTCCCACCGCGCGCCGGAGGCGATGAGGTCGCCCAACGCCTCGATCGGGGCGGGGTTGTTCCCGTTCGGCGACAGCACGGCCCAGAACCCCCGCCGCCCCTCGAGGATCGTCTCCGGCCCGGAGAACCCGGCTGCCACCAGCGCGGCCGCTCGCAGCCCGCTCGCCGCCGCGTGCCCGGCGTGCAGCGCTTTCCCGTTCGTGCCGAACGCGTCACGGACGCCCGCCGCGTGCGTCCCGGCGAGGCCGAGCGCCTGCGTCGTACGCGCGACATCGAGGCCCAGCAATCGGGCTGCGCCCGCAGCCGCTCCGAACCCGCCGACCGTGCCGGTGATGTGCCACCCGGCGTCGTAGTGCCACGGGTGCACGGAGAGCGCAACGCGACATGCCACCTCGCAGCCGATCGCGAACGCCACGAGGGCGTCGCGCCCCGATGCGTTCGTGCGCTCGGCAGCCGCGAGCACCGCGGGCCACGTCGGGGCGCTGGGGTGGAGCACGGTGGGGAAGTGGGTGTCGTCGTAGTCCTGGAGATGAGCGAGGTAGCCGTTCACCAGCGCCGCCTGCGCCTCACTCGCGCTGCCGCGCCCGAAGACGCTCGAACGGCCCTCGCGGCCGCCCCACGCCTCGAGGGCGCCGACCGATGAGTCGTCCGACGCCGCGAGCGAGACCGCGAGGATGTTGATCAGCGTGCGCTTCGCCTCGCGGATGACGTGCGCCGGGATCGCGTCCCCGTCCGTCTGCACCACGAACTCGGCGAGTCGTGCGGTCGGGCCCATCGATTGCCACCCATCTCGAATCCGCCATGCGCGTTCTCAGAGGAGCCTAGCGCACCGCGCGCCCGTGCTTCAGGCGTGGCTATACTCGCGCCCACTGACCGAGGCGTCTGGAGGTGCCCCATGCCTGTGCCGTACGAGCCCGCGAAGGCGATGGACTACCGGATGATCGAGGTCGAGCGCGAAGGCCGCGTCGGCATCGTGCGCTGGAACCGCCCGGACGTCCTCAATGCGATGAACGGCACCATGTATGCCGAGTGGATCGAGGCGTACGACGCGTTCAACGCCGACCCGAGCATCGGCGCGGTGGTGACGACCGGGAACGGGCGTGCCTACAGCGCGGGTGCAGACGTCGGTGGGTTCGAGCGCTCGTTCACCGGGGCTGAAGCGCCGGTCGAGAAGAAGGCGCCGCATGCGCCGTTTGCGCCCTGGTACATGGCGGACGGCAAGCCCACGATTGCGGCGGTCAACGGCGTCGCCGTCGGCATCGGATTCACCTCGATCCTCTGGTACGACGTCATCCTGGCGTCGACCGAGGCGAGGTTCTCCGCGCGCTTCGCCGCTATCGGACTGACACCGGAGCTCAACTCCTCGTGGATGCTCCCGAAGTTGATCGGTGTGCAGCGCTCGAAGGAGATGATGCTCACCGGCCGCATCTGGAACGCCGAGCAGACACGTGACCTCGGCCTGGTCCGCGAGGTCGTGGCGCCCGAGGACTTGATGCCACGCGCTATCGCCCTCGGCGCAGAGATCGCGAGCAACCCCGCATCCACCCTCAAGGTCATCAAGCGCATGTTGATGGAAGACTTGCTCTCGACAGACCTGACAACCATCGACCGGCGCTCGTCGGTGAACTTCGCCGACGCCCGCAGGACGGCGGAACACCGGGAGGCGCTCTACGCCCTCCGCGAGCGTCGCGACCCCCGCTACCACGACGAGGCTTACATGGCCGAACTCACTGCCCGCGTCGAACGCGGGGAGGCGAGGTAGCCAAGGTCAGGCGCTAGACGGTCGCGAAGGTCTTCGCCGCGGCCTCGAGCTGTTCCTGGTCGCCCCGGTTGAACAGCGTGCGCTTGCCGGAGACACAGTGGGCGCGACCGGACTCGGTCAGCGTGTACTTGCCGTCGGCGTGCGTCAGGATCGCCTTGTCCTCGAGCTTCTTGAGGGCGCCCGCGACCGCCTGAGGGTCGACGCCGGCAGCCATCGGTGCGAACAGCGCCACGGTCGAGGCCAGGCCTTCAAACATCGCGGCGAGGCGGGTGGTGTCGTCGGTGAACGAGTCCTGCTCCACGCTCGCAAGCATGCCCTGCAGCACCTCGTCGAGCGAGAACTTCATCGAATTCGTACCTGAACTGGCGGTCGTCATTGGCCGCTCCCTTCTGCATGGCGCCTGGGGCGCACGCCTGGATCGGCCGGTCAGGGCAACCCCCCGATGGAGGCACCGGGATCTCATCGTACCGCACGCACTCGCATCTCATCGGTCGGAGTTACTCCACTCCGTCAGGCGCGACGGAGTCGCTCGCGGGGATGGCGTACGGGACCGGCCCGTAGTAACTGCACGGCTGGCTCAAAGAAATCTGTCCAACGTCGGACTTCTGGCCGTCAGTCACGAAGACGTTGGGCCTCTGGGCGACTGCGCCGTTCATCTTCGCAACTGGTCCGACGGCAAGCGTGAGGTACTGTCCGGTCGGCACACCCTCGATCACGAAGCGCCCGTCTTCCCCGGTGCGAGTGCCGAGACTCGTCCCCTGCAGTGCAACGAGGACGGCGCCAGCCGGGATCAGCCGCGGGATCGGGACGGGACGCGGCATGATCGATGGCGGTGAGGCTGGCTTCGACGTGGGGTCGACAGCGGAGGACGTCGGAGGGACGGGCACTGCGTCCGCTTCTGCGGTTCCCGGCGCACCCAGGTAGTAGGGGACCGGCGCGCACCAGACCACCTGCCCGGTGATCGTGCCGCCCGAGGCGGCCGATGCATGTGGCGCGCTTCGATAGGCGCCGATGCCCGCGGCGATTGCCGAGGCGGCAAGTGCCGCGATCAACAGGCGAGACCTGAGGTTGGCCCGTTCCATCGTTCACCTCCCAGTGTGAGAGGTGAACGATGGCGGGCACGAGTTCGTTCCCGAGCCCCTAGCGCGCTGGCTTCGAGGCGGGCGTCGCGTTCGGGCGGTTTGCGCCCTTTGCCGGCTTCTGGCTCGGCTTCTTCTTGTTCTTGTCCTTCGGGCTCTTGTCACCCATGGCGGTTCCTCCCTGATGCGTCGAGGTGGGCTCCAAAGTACCACTGCCCGCTATAACTACGGGCACTCCGGCACCGCCGGGTAGGGTTCGGGGGACTTCGATGGCTGACGGTACTGTGGGGCGGTTGGGGTTCATCGGACTTGGCGTCATGGGTGGCCGGATGTGCCGCAACCTGGCCCGCAAGTCCGGCCTTCCGGTGATCGCCTACGACCTCGACCCGACTCGTGTCCAGGCGGTCGTGAGCGCGAACGTCGAGGCCGCCGCGAGCATCTCAGACCTCGTAGCGCGCACCGACATCATCTTCATCTGCGTCCCCGGTGAGCCTCAGGTCCGCACGGTCTGTCTCGGTGCTGGTGGTGTCGTCGAGGGCGCCCGTCCTGGCCAGGTTGTCGTCGACATGACGACAGCGACGCCGAACATCGACCGCGAGGTGGCTGCCGCGCTCGCCGCGAAGGGCGCGGACTTCGCGGACGCTCCCGTGGCCAAGGGCGTCCCTTCGGCCGAGGACGGCACGCTCGCGATCACCGTCGGCGCGTCCGAGGCTGTCCTGGCGAGGATTGCTCCCTACCTCCAATGCATGGGCACAGACATCTCCCACTGCGGCGACACCGGCACCGGCCAGGTGATGAAACTGATGAACAACATGCTCATCGCCGAGAACGTCTCCGCCATCTCCGAGGCGATGGCGATCGCGACACGCGCCGGCGTACCTCGCGAGCGTGTCTTCGAGATCCTCTCGAAAGGCTCCGGGGACTCGTTCGCGATGCGCCGCCACGGCTCTTACATGACCACGGGCGAGTACCCGGACGACATGTTCCCCACAACCTACCAGTCGAAGGACGTCGGCTATGCGCTCGCCCTCGCTAAGTCGGTCGGCGTGGACGCCGAGGGCGCACGCCTCGCCCAGCGACGCCTGCAGGCGTCCATCGATCGGGGCTGGGGGCACCTGTACGCCCCGGTGATGTACCGCCTCTTTGAAG
>SCVR01000362.1 GCA_004296805.1 Dehalococcoidia bacterium | reverse complement strand
CGACGGGCCAGCGAGGGCAAACAGTCGTTCCAGAACTGCTGAGCCGGGAGCCCTGCCCTTCGAGTCGTGGTCGGCGAGCATCTGGTAGCCCTGCATGCCCGCCAGTTGCCACGCCATCTCACCCCACAGCGTGTGGATCTCGACTCCGCCCGTGTCCTCCTGGAGGCGATGTGGTGTCGCAGGGTCGAGGTGTGTGCCGACGAGGACAGCCACGGCCGCCTTCTTCGGCGCCCCGCCTGCTTCGTCGTAGATCGCGCGCACGTCGGGATGTCCGGCGATGGCGTCCGGGGACTTCGCGAGGTGATAGACCGCGAGCATCGTGTGGGTTTTCCCGCCACCGAACGCGGTCTTCAAATCGTAGACCGGGTCACCCGTCTCACCGTGGAGGCGTCGGACGACTCCGGCCAGCAGGCGCTTCATGTCCGCGGTCACGAACGTGCGGTCGAAGAACTCGCGCGCGTCGCCGTACTCCGCGGTGGCACGTCCGTCGTGGACTTGCTGGAGGTCGGCCGCGAACTCCGCCTTCACGTAGCGCCCCGCCTGCACGTCCGGGTGCGGCGTGACGAGGTCGCGCCATGCGCTGAGGTTCGCGACCGGCCCCTTGCCTGCGAGTGTCGCGGGCGGCGGCGGCGGTGGTGTATCCACAGGTGCTGGCTCGCTCGGCTGGATCTTGCCCTCGCGTAGCGCGGCCACCTGCTTGGCGACCTCCGCGTCCACGCGCTGGAGGATGCGCTCGCAGGTGTCGAGGAGGCGATCGACATCGCCCGGATCTGAGTCACCAAGCGGCGGGTGTGCCCACTCGTTTCGCGAGTCACCCACCTCGCGCATCCACGTCAGCACCCGGTTCCAGGTGGCCTTCGTGCCGAACGTCTTCTCGAAGGCGTCCCGGTTGCGAAGGATCACTTGGTTAAAGTGCTGGACGTCCAGCACCGCCTCAGCCGGCGCGGTAGCACCTACCTCACGCTGCTGGCGCTCGCGGTCCATCCGGAGCGTGACCTCTTGTGCAGGCGTGAGGGCCGTGAGCGCGCGCGTCGCGAACCAGTCACCGGAGGGGTACGCCTGCCGCATGCGCGCGCCAATGAATCGACGCATGGTGTCGCGGTAAAGGTGGAGACCCTCGCTCAACCGCGCATAATTCGTGCTCGCCATTGTTCCCCCGCCCTCGACGTGTCGCCGAGGCTACACGAGCCGTCCTTGTTGCTGGCGCTCCTCGCGGGCGACTTCAGCCATCGCCACCTGAATCGCTGGCCATGCGTCTGTGAGAGCGTTGTACGCTTGGCCTTCCCTCGACCACTTCGAGTTTGGTGCATTGCACACGGCGAAAAGGTGGTATGCCAGCGCAACTGCGTCGTGTGCCAAGCCGCCAAGGCGACGCGCGATACGCGCCGCTGCAGCCTCGCCGCCATCCTTGTCGATCAAAGCGGCAGCGAGGTAGTGGCATGCCTGCCATACGCTCGAATGCTGATCCGTTGCCGGGTCGTGGCTGACATACCGATGGATATAGTCGTCGACGCCATACAGGCGGACACTTCCGTGCTTCGATTCCAGCAGCTGATGATCAGCAAGGGTGTCTACGACGAGATTCCGGACTGTTGCAAGCTGCTCTGCTTCCGGGTATTTCCCGACATCCAGACCATGCAGCTCGAACCATTTGACGCAGAACTGAGTGTCTCGATCCAGCGATCCAACGATCCCGCCGAAGAACGTGCCGACTGCTTCGCTTATCAGTTGGAGTGCGCGACCCACAGTCATCGACTCGCCAGTGTTTGGCTCGATGACTCTCGTGTACCGGGAAAAGATCGCCATCCCCGGGCCGATGACCGCCTGGTCAAGGTCCACTGCCGCGATGAATCCGCCCACCATCTCGCGAAGCGCGACAGGAAGTTCCGCCGCAAGTGCTGTTGTGAACTCCCTCAAGGTCGCGATAGGGGCTCCCGCGAGCCTCGGCCGGCAAGTGAGGACGATCGATGACCCGAGTGCGTTAGTTCCTGACCCGATGGTCCGGTTCGCCATCTCAGTG
>SCVR01000361.1 GCA_004296805.1 Dehalococcoidia bacterium | reverse complement strand
CCCCGCTGGCGAAGCGAGAGCAGGTTCGGCAGTCCGGCCCGCTGCGCGCGACGCACGAACAGCACCGCTGCGCCCAGCACGGCGAACCCGGCAGCGCTCACGACGACAGGACGGGGTGCCGAGGGCCATTCCCATGCGACGCCGGCGCCATCCTCGGCGTTCGCTTCATCACTCGCCGGCTCGCGCTCCGCGTCACTCGCGGTCTCCGGTACCGCTGTCGCCGTTCCCGCCTCGATGGTGACTTCAGTCGTCGAGTCCACCGCCTCCGCTGGCAACAGGAGCACCCACCCCGGGTAGATGAGTTGCGGGTCCGTGAACCGCCAGCCGCCGCCCATGTCGCGGTCGCGGTTGGCCTGCCAGATCTCCTCCCACCGGAACCCGTCGCCGAGGAAGCGCGCCGCGATCCCCCACAGGTGGTCGCCGCGCGCGACGCGGTACGTCACCATCCCGGCATCGAGGCCGACGTTGGTGGCCGGCAGCGGGACGTGGAGCGTCCAGTCGGCGCGGACGACGCGCGGATCGTCGAACCGCTCGCCGCCGAGCATGACGCGCCCCTCGTTCGCCGCGAACAGGTCCACGTAGCGAGAGCCGTCGCCGTAGAGCCGCTGCGCGATCCCCCACAGGTCCTCGCCGCGCGCCACGGTGTATGCAATGAGCGGCGCGCGGACGGCCGCCGCGTCGGCCTCGAGGGCGGGGACTCCGGCCTCCGCCGCGGGCAGCGCGCGCAGCGCCACGATCGCGGGCAGGTCGCTCGCGATGGCGGCACGTGGCATTGGCATCCACGTCGCGACCAGCAACGCTCCGGCGATGCTCCCGTCCACGATGCGCCGCACCGCGGGGATGGTGATCAGGCTCG
Source organism: Dehalococcoidia bacterium (assembly GCA_004296805.1). Classification (GTDB taxonomy): domain Bacteria; phylum Chloroflexota; class Dehalococcoidia; order UBA2979; family UBA2979; genus SURF-43. The sequence continues at coordinate 928 of SCVR01000361.1, read as the reverse complement.
TGACGTGGAGCGCAGCACGCGCCCAACGTGCACCGCGTGTCGCGCGGTCCGCGGTCACCGCCAGGGCACGCAGCGCGATCGTGAGCGCGAGGTAGCCGAGGAGCAGCCAGGCGACCGCCGTCGCCACGGTGATCAGGTCGCTGTCCGACACCTCGGTGGCGGTCAGCGCCGCGCGCACCGCCGCCATATCGGGCAGGCGCCAGACCGCGGAAGGCGGCCCTGCGGTCCGCCACAGGATCGCCGCGGCGGCCGCCGCCACGGCGAGGATGACGGCGAGCGACCACGGCCCGCTCTCGCGGCGATCGGCCGGCCGCTGCCGGCGATCGCGCCGTTGCGTGCGGAGATGTGCCCTGGTCATCGCTGGCCTCCGTGCTGCTACCGCCCCGCCGTCAGGACCGACTGCAGTTGCTGGACCGGGTACGGCTGCGTCCATGACCGCACCATCGGCTCGAGCGGCTCCCACGGACCAACGACCGTGATCGTGCCGCCCTCCCCGTCGTCTTCGATCGTGGTCACGCGATACCGGCCGCCGAACGTGATCTCCAGCCGCACCTCCACCGTCGAGGACCGCTCATAGGTGTGCCGGATGTCGCTTTCCTGCGGGTAGCGCCGCCCGAGCGATGCGGTGGAGAGCGCCGCGCCGTCGCCGAACGACCAGTCGTATCGCTGCGGCGTGATCTCCACCTCGACCGTGGTGTCGCCGAGCGTCTCGGACTCATAGAGGGTCTCGCCGCCGTAGCCGTCCACCCAGAACCAGGACGGCAGCGCCACGAGCCCCGTGCCGGGATTCGCGCCGACGGCGATGGGCGGCAGCGGCACCATGCCGAAGAGCGACTGGGCGACCGAGCGGGGATCGGTCGGCTCTTGCGGCAGCGTCTCGATGACGATCTCGGTGACGCCGGGCCCATTCCGCGGAATCCACGCGATC
>SCVR01000011.1 GCA_004296805.1 Dehalococcoidia bacterium | reverse complement strand
GGCGATCGACTCGGGCGAGGCGATGGAGCACTACCAGTGGTTCCTGCGGGGCTATCTGGCGGCGGTGGAGAAGGCCGAGATCGGGATGACGACGATCACCCATCACCACCAGGATCACTCGGGGAACTTGAAGTGGGCGAAGGAACATCTGAAATCGGAAGTCTCGATCCCCGCGAACGGCCGCGCACTGCTGAAGGGGCGCATCCCGGCGCAGGTGAACGCACTGAACGACGGCGGATGTGATCAACCTCGGGAGCGGGGTACGCGTGCAGGTGCTCACGACGCCGGGGCACAGCGTGGACTCGCTGAGCTACTACATCGAGAACGAGGGTGTGCTCTTCACCGGCGACACGATGCTCGGTTCCTCGACGACGACGGTGTGGGACCTCGGCCTGTACCGGAAGAGCCTGCAGCGGCTGTTGGAGCTGCCGAACCTGACGGTGATCTGCCCGGGGCACGGCAAGATCGTGAACAACCCTCGGGAGCGGCTGCAGACGTACGTGGACCATCGGAACCAGCGCGAGCGGCAGATCCTCAAGGTCCTCAAGGGCGGCAAGCAGCTCTCCAGTTGGGAGATCATGCAGGAGGTCTACCCGGACCTTGCCCCCGGGCTCCGTCGCGCCGCGGACGGGAATGTGCGCAGCCACCTCAAGCAGCTGGCCGACGAGGGCCGGATCAAGACGTATGAGGGGGTGCCGCGTCGTGCGACCGGCACGGCGAAGATCGAGCGCGACCGCGAGCACGCGCGGGCGGAGGATCGCCTCATCCGCCAGGCGAAGCGGATCGAGGATGCCCGACGGCGCGGGTCGTTACGGCAGCAGGAGAACCCGGCCACCGCGCAATGGCGGAAGCCTCCGGTGTTCGAGCTCGCCTGAGACGAGACCCGCCTCGCAGTCGAGAGCGAGCTCGGGGCAGGGCTCGGGCGAAGGCCCGCCAACGAATGGGACGCCCCCATGGGTGCTGCCTTGCGGCCGTCACCCTCCACTTAGATGTAGCGCCCACCACCGTCGATGTGGATGACCTCGCCGGTGAGGTAGGGGTTGTTCATGAGCATGAGGTAGACGAGCGCGAGGTCGTCCGGGGTGCCGACGCGGCCGGCGGGGAGGGTGCGCGCGCGTTCGGCGAGGCGGGCCTCCGCGGCGGGGCCTGAGCCGTGGAGTGGGGTGGCGACGAGCCCGGGGGTGACGCAGTTCACGCGCGTCGGAGCGAGTTCGAGGGCGAGGGCGAGGGTGAGCGCCTCAACTGCGCCGAGGGCGGCGGTGGTGATGGCGGCGCCGACTCGCGGCCGGGCGGCAACGCCGCCCGAGGTGAAGGTGATGGAGCCGCCCTGCATTTTGGGGGCGGCGGCGCGGACGGTGTAGACGGCGCCCCAGAGACGCTGCTCGACAACGGCACGCAGGGCCTCGATGTTGCTGCCAAGGACGGGGCTGGGGCCGACAGTGCCCGCACAGATGACGACGTGGTCGACGTGGTCGATGGGGGCGAAGACGGCTTCAACCGAAGCCTGGTCGCCGATGTCGACGGTGACAACATCGACTTCTCCGAGGGCGCGTGAGGCAGCCTGGAGGCGTTCGACGGTGCGTCCGCCGATGGTGACGTGTGCGCCCGCGGCGCGCGCATGGAGTGCGACGCCGAGGCCGATGCCGCTGCTGCCGCCGATGATGACGACTCGCTGTCCCTCAATCGACATCGATGTGCCTTCCGTGCGCCGGGTGACGGTGCGGTGGGACGTTAGCACGGGGTGCGGCGTGCGACGGGCGCGGCGTCCCGTAGGATGTCGTCGCCCCGTGGGCCTCGGCTGGTTGGTCGGGGCGGCGGGCGTGGAGGTGGTGTCCTGTGGAGTACGAGCACCTGATCTTCGAGCGTCGCGGTCCGGTAGGACTTGTGACGTTGAACCGGCCTGAGTACCTCAACGCGATGAGTTACGGGCTGCAGGAGGACACGCGCGCGGCGTGCGCGGAGATCGAAGCGGACGATTCGCTTCGGGTGATGGTGCTGACGGGGGCGGGGCGTGGGTTCTGCGCGGGAGCGGACCTTTCGGGCGATGCACCGCCACCGGCGCGCGGGCCGTCGCAGGCGGACCTGCTGGAGCCGTATCGATGGATCGGGAAGCAGGCGCTGGCGGTGTTCCGGATGACGAAGCCGACGATCGCAGCGGTGAACGGTGTGGCGGTGGGCGCGGGGTTCAGCCTGGCGCTCGCGTGTGACCTCCGCGTCGGTCATCCCGGGACGCGGTTGAAGGTGATGTTCGCGGAGCGCGGGCTCTCGCCGGACTCGGGGACTTCGTGGTTTCTGCCTCGGATCGCGGGGTATTCACGGACGATGGATCTGTTTACGACGAACCGCGACCTGATGGGCGAGGAGGCGTACCGGATCGGGGTGCTCGACCGGTTGGTCCCTCAGGAGGAGGTGCTGGACACAGCGCTGGCGCTGGCGAACCAGATGGCGGCGCTGCCGCCGCTGGCGTTGCGGAGCGGGAAGCGGACGATCCAGTGGAACCTGGCGCAGGACCTGGAGGCGGCGCTGCGCACGGAGTCGATGGGCCTCGACTTCTCGCGCAAGGCGGTGAACGACATGGCGGAACAGCGCGCGGCGTGGCGCGAGCAGCGCAAGGGGACGTTCACGGGAACGTAAGGCTCGTGTGTGTGCGGCCTTCGATGGGTGGATCGGGAGAGAGGGCGCCCGCGAGGGTGCCTTCTTTGCGTGCGAGGGCGAATCTGAGCCTCGGATGTCTGTGAACGAGAAGCGTGTATATGAGGGGGTGACGGGGTAGGCTGTTCAGGTCGACTCTGTGGCGGGGCCGATGGGGATGCTTGATGCGATGGTCCCGCCTCCGGTTGCTGTGCGCGCTCGCCGTGGTGACGATGTGCGCTTCGCTGACCTTCTCGCAGGCATCGGCGGCCGAGGACAACACCTCGGTCGGTGGTGGTGCTCGGGCGGTGACGGCGTGGGCGGTCGCTGCTGTGGGGCAGCAGCAGGGTGAGTGCTTCCCGTGGATCCGTCGGGTAGTGCAGTCCGCCCTCGGCATCTCGATCGGGAACGACTACCGGTTGGGGTACCTGCAGGCGGGCGCGGTCGAGGTGACGCCTCAGGCGGGCCGCGCGGGCGACATCCTCCAGATCGCGAAGGACTCGGATACTTCTCCGTCCGCGGATTATGCCGGGCTCCACACCGCACTGATCCTCGAGAACCTGGGCGGTGGGAAGTTCAAGGTCGTCGATTCGAACTCGAACTTCGATGGGATTGTGAAGATCCGCGACGGGTATGACCCGGGCGCGTCGGCGGCGCGATATCCGGGACTCTCTTTCCACATCTATCGGCTCCCGGAGCGCTCGTCGACTCTGCCGGCGGTGCCGTCGGTAGTGCCGGCCTCGCTCACGTTGGGCACGCCGGGGAGCCTCTCGATCGGCGGCGGGGCAGAGATTGCCGCAGACGGCGACTGCCTGCGCGTGCGCAGCATCGCCGGGCTGTCGGGGGCGATCCTCGGCTGTCTGCCGACGGGCATGCGGGTGACGGTGACACAGCCGGGCCCGGAGGTGGACGGGTATCGGTGGGTGGGGATCTCGAATGGTGCGATCGCCGGGTGGTCGTCCGAGCGGTATCTGCGGCCCATCGGTGCGTCCGCTGTGCCCGCGCCGGCGGCGCCTGTAGTGGTCGCACCCGCACCGGCACCGACGCCTCGGATCGTGAGCGGGGTGATCCCGCCTCGTGGGATTGGACTGATCGTGTTCAGTGGAGGCACGAACGCGGAGTTGCTGGCGGCTTCGGGTTGCCCGGCGGAGACGGCCTCGTTCT
>SCVR01000038.1 GCA_004296805.1 Dehalococcoidia bacterium | reverse complement strand
GTGGCACACCAGCCGCCCGCCCTCGTGCAGCGACATCGCGATGTCGCACGATGAACACGCCGGCGAGTGTCCCTTCGGGCAGAGGAGGTAGGCCGCAAGCCCGCGACGGTTCAGGAAGAGCACCGCCTGCTCCTCCCGGTCGAGTACCTCCCCAAGCGCTTCGACCAGTTGTGGAGAAAAGAGACGCGTGGAACCCCGCATGTCGACGATCTCCACCTCAGGCAGCGTCGCCTGCGGCCAGAGACGGACGTACCCATCCGTGTCGGCCGCCGGACGCATCCGGCGCGGGAGTTCGAGGCGCGTGATCCGTCCCTCGTCGGCGGCCAGCCAGCGTTCGGTGTCTGGCGTCGCCGAACCCAGCACCACCGCAGCCCCCGAACGTTGTCCCAGTTCCAGCGCCACGGTCCTCGCGTCATACCTCGGCGCCGGATCGTGCTGCTTGTACGTCCACTCGTGGAACTCGTCGACCACGATCAGACCGAGGTCCGGCTGCGGCGCGAAGATCGCACTGCGCGACCCAATCACCACGTCATAGGCGCCCCGCGCGATCTCATGCCACTCGTCGAAGGCCTCGCCGAGGCTCAGCCCCGAATGCAGCACCCCCACCTTGCCCGGAAAGCGCTCCGCGAACCGGCGCACTGTCTGGGGCGTCAGCGCGATCTCCGGCACCAGTACGATCCCCCGCCGTCCGCGCGCCACGGTGTGCCGGAGGGCATCGAGGTACACCTCCGTCTTCCCGGATCCGGTCACCCCATGCAAGAGGAAGGCTTGCCCGTCGAAGGCATCGATGCCACGACGGATCTCTACAGCGACGTCGCGCTGCTCCGCCACGAGTTCCACCGGCGGCCGCACCACGACCGGGAACGCCGCAAGTGGGTCGCGGCGCTCCAGCACCTGCAACACCTCGACCAGCCCCGCCTCCACCAAACGCTCGACGCCCGCGCGCGCCTCTCGCCCCACCTCCCCGGCCAGTCCCCGCAGGTGGACCACCGGCTCCTCACGCGCCTCCGCGCGCCCGGCGAGCAGTTCGAGCGCGGCCGCTGCGGCTTCCTCGACCGCCCCCCGCGAGAGACGTCGCAGCAACGCCGGCGCCTTCGCCGGATCGATAGCCAGTCGGACGAGGTCCCCCTCCCGCACCAACACGCTGTCCTCGACCAGCGTGTCAACGGCGGGGCCACCCCGAGCTTCGCGTGCGACTGCATCGAACGGCGATGGCCCGTGCTCCAGCACGAATCGGACCGCGCGCGCGCGCCTCGATGCGCGGTGGCCCTCGATGGCGTCTGAGAACGCACGTGCCCGTTCCGCGCTGACCCGGAGGCGCACGACCTCTGCGACGCGCGCCTGCCCGCGCGGGCGGTCAAGGGAGTACCGCCGCTCCGCTAGCCCGCGCCGGACAAGCAACGACAGCGCCGCCTCGAACGAACGCGCGGGTACCTTCCCCTCGACCCGCTCGCGCAGTTCGTCGTCGTCTCGAGGCTCGGCGTCGAGCGCGTCATATACCGCCTGCTGACGCTCGGAGAGAGCCACCGCCTCGGCGTCACCTCGAACATAGGACGTGCGAGGCCGCTCCCCAGCACCCGGAGGCAGGAACAGGGCGTGCGCCTCCCACGGCGGCGCCAGGTAGTACCGCTGCAGCCACGCCGCGAGTTCCATCCGCTCCGGCGAGATCCGAGGTGCGCCCTCCACCGGAGGCTCAAGCGGCCGGACCGCGTCCGGGTCATAGCCCGGCGTATCGAACGGCCCCTCCACCACGATCCCCTGGAAGGTCTGCTTCCCGAACGGGACGTGCACGACCTCGCCCACCACGACCACACGGCCGGGGGGCACGGCGTACGAGAACGTGAGGTACGTCATCCGTCCGGAGTTGACGGCGACCTTCACATAGCGAGGTCGGGTGCTGGCGCCGCGGTTGATCGAGGTGACGGGCATATCTCGATCCTATCGGCCGTGCGATCACGCGACGGCACTGATGGCTGGCGCGATCGTCAGGCACGAAGAGGCCGGGCATCGCCCGGCCTGACATCGCAAGACGTAGGGCCAGGGGCTACCCGCGGCGGGCTTCCTTCACGCGGGCGGCACGTCCCGTCAGGCCACGCAGATAGAAGAGGCGGCTGCGGCGGACGCGGCCACGTCGGGTGACCGCCAGCGACTCGAGGCGCGGGCTGTTCAACGGCCACGTGCGCTCGACACCCACCCCCGAGGCGATGCGGCGGACCGTGAAGTTGCCGGCCGGGCCTTGCTTCACCCGGATCACGACACCCTCGAAGGGCTGCAGGCGTTCGCGGTCGCCCTCGACCACTCGGGCCTGCACGCGGACGGTGTCGCCCACTCCAAACTCCGGGAGGTTCGGCAGCGCCGGGTTGCGCGGCTGGGTGAGCGTGGCGAGGTCGATCGTCATGGCAGTTGTCCTGTGTCCGAGATTCGGGGGCGGCAGCCGAGCCGCGAAGGGTCAGTCTACCCGGCCCCCATCGGTAGCGTCGAGGGCGGGGCGATCGCCGGCCTCGGGTGGCTGGGCGTCCAGCCACGCCTGCTCCTTGGCCGTCAGCGAGGCCCCTCGCAGCAGGTCCGGACGCCGGAGCCGCGTCCGGAGCAGCCGGAAGCGGCGTCGCCACTTCGCGATCTCGGCGTGGTTCCCCGAAAGCAGAATCTCCGGAACGGGCCACCCACGGAACTCCGCGGGGCGTGTGTACTGCGGATATTCCAGCAGGCCCTCGTCGAACGACTCCTCATCCAGCGACCCCTCGCCACCAAGGACGCCCGGGATCCGCCGTGAAACAGCGTCGATCACCACCATCGCCGGGATCTCGCCCCCTGAGACCACGAAGTCCCCGATCGACACCTCGAGGTCCACGGCGTGCTCCAGTACCCGCTCATCCACCCCCTCGTACCGCCCGCACACGAGCAGCAGCCGAGGGAGCGCCGCCAGCTCGTCCACCAGTGCCCGGTCGAGTCGCCGGCCCTGGGGCGACATGAACACCACCGTCGCCGGAACCTCGGCGAGCGGCTGGATCGCCTCAATCGCTTCGAACAGCGGATCCGGCTTCATCACCATCCCCGGCCCGCCCCCGAACGGCGCGTCGTCCACCGTCCGATGCCGGTCGTGTGCCCAGTCGCGCAGGTCGTGGACTTGCACCGTCACTAGGCCCGCCGCCTGCGCCCGCCCGAGGATCGACTGGTCGAGGGGGCCGACGAACATCCCCGGGAAGATCGTCAGGACATCGAACCGGATGGAGGCGACTGGCGTCACAGCTGCCCCTGGATCCGACCGTGCGTGCTCGCGCTCTCCTCGGCATCTCCGCGGAGCGAGGAGCAAGCATGCTCCAGCACCGGAAGAAGGACGGTCAGGTTCTCGCGCGCGCCGCGCTCCGACCCGGGCAGGTTCACGATCAGGGTCCGTCCGCGAACTCCGCACACCGCGCGCGACAACATCGCGGTCGGCACCACGGCGATACTTGCCGCGCGCATCGCCTCTTCCATCCCCGGCACCCGGTAATCGATGACCGCCAGCGTCGCCTCGGGCGTCCGGTCGCGCGGCGCCATCCCCGTCCCCCCGGTGGTCACCGCGAGGACGATGTCCCCTCGATCCGCCCAGCGCCGGAGCAGTGACGATATCTCCGCCGGCTCATCCGGCGTCAGCGCCCGCTCGACCACCTCGAACCCGGCCCCGGTGAGCACCGAGATGACGGCCGGCCCGGCCGTATCCACGCGCTCCCCGCGCGAGCCGAGGTCGCTCACGGTCAGTACGGCGGCGCGGTGGGAGTGGGGCATCGTGGGACTCCGGAATAGGAGAGGTGATCGTACGCCCAAGCCTCCGCGAGGACGCCGACGCGACTCACGGCGCGGGTGGCCGGGGAGCACTCGGAAGCGTCTGGACTGCTTTCGGAAGATAAATGGGGCTAGGTGTTGCAAAATGGGGAAGACGGGGGTACTGTTCCCCTCGGTGTGGGGAGGAGCGAGGCAACTCAATCCTCTCGTCCGTTCCGAAGGTGACGAGGAGTCACGGTTGTGTACTTCTTCGGCACTTTCGAGCACTCCATCGACGAACGCGGCCGCGTAGCAATCCCCGCCCGCTATCGGTCCGCGTTCGTCGACGGGGGTGTCATCCGCCCAGGCCCAGAGGGCGGCATCGAGCTCTACACCAACGCTGACTTCAATGCCCAGTTCTCCACACGCCAGGCGGAAGCCACCGGGAACGACAGTCCCGCCGCTCGGCGTCTTCGGCGTAACTTTATGTCCGTGGCCTTCCCGGTCGAGCTCGACAAGCAGGGCCGCATCCTGATCGAGCGCCAGCTTCGAGATTCAGCAATGTTGACAGGCAAAATATTGATCATCGGATGTGGCGATTACCTGGAATTGTGGCATCCTGACCGCTGGGCCGAGGAACTTGCCCGCATCGCCTCCACCGAGGGGGCTGCGAGCCAGGAGTAGCGATGCCGTTTGAACGTGCCCCCCAGCACGATCCGCGCCACGAGCCGGTGATGCTCCGTGAAGTTGTCGATGCCCTCGCCGTCCATCCCGGTGGCCGTTATGTAGACGCCACCGTCGGACTCGGCGGCCACGCCTCTGCGATCATCGAGGCCGCCCAACCCGGCGGACGCCTCCTGGGCATCGACCGCGACCCGCAGGCCCTCGCCATCGCGACCGAGCGGCTCGCCGCCTACGGCGATGCCGTCGTCCTCGCGCGCGGCGAGTTCGCCGACGTGGCCCGCATCTGCGATGAACGCGGCTTCGCCCCGGTCGATGGCGTCCTCATCGACGCCGGCGTTTCCTCGCTCCAACTCGACACCGCCGGCCGCGGCTTCTCCTTCCGCCGCGACGAGCCACTCGACATGCGCATGGACCCGGATGGGCCCACCACCGCCGCCGACATCGTCAACGAGTCCAGCGAGCACGACCTCGCCGCGATCATTTTCGAGTTCGGCGAAGAGCGCCGCAGCCGTCGCATCGCAAAGGTGATCGTGGAGCGCCGCCCGCTCCGCACCACCGGCGACCTCGCCCGTGCCGTGGAAGCCGCCGTCGGTCGGCGGCCTCAGGACCGCATCCACCCAGCCACGCTCACGTTCCAGGCGCTGCGCATCGCGGTGAACGGCGAACTCGAACAACTGGGACGCGCCCTCGATGCCGCGCACGACCTGCTCGCGCCCGGCGGCCGCCTGGCCGTCGTCTCGTTCCACTCTCTCGAGGACCGCATGGTGAAGCAGTTCATCCGCGACCACGCGCGCGACTGCATCTGCCCGCCCAAACAGCCCATCTGCACGTGCGACCACCGCGCCACGCTGCGCGACGTCGTCCGGGGCGGCCGCACCGCCTCGGACGACGAGGTCACACGGAACCCCCGTGCGCGCTCCGCGCGCCTGCGCGCCGCCGAGCGACTGGCGGAGGCCGCCTGATGACCTCACTCCCCGGCGTACGCAAGCCCCGTGTCTCGAACCCCGTCTCGCCGATGCGTGCGGGCACCGCGACCGGCGCTGCCCGCCCCGGCGGCGTCATCCGCCAACTGCCGGACGGCTGGGGCGTGCTCCGCCAGCGGATCTCCCGCACCATGCTGGCGGGCATCGCGCTGCTCACCGTCGCCGGTGTCGGCATCTTTCAGGTGCTCCAGACCTCGAATGTCGCCAGCACCGGCTATGAGGTGCGCCGCCTTGAGAGCGAACGCACGCAACTCGACTCCGAGATCCGCCTGCTCGAGGCCCAGCTCGCCTCGAACTCCAACCTTGAGTACCTCCGCAAGTCCGCCTCGGAGCGGCTCGGCATGGTCCCGGCGAAGGAACGCATTCAGGTCAGCGTGGACACCCCCGCTCCCGAGGTCGTCCCGCTTCCGCGTCGCTACGTCCCCACTGTCGAGCCGCGTCCCGAACCGAAGGGCTCGTGGCTGGACTCGTTGATCGGTGCGATCCCCGGTCTGCGCTAGCCCATACACGGATCACCGAAGCGTGAGTGATGTCGAGTGAGGAAGGGAGGCCCGCATGAGCACCGTCCGGGGCCACAACCTCACCTGGCGTCATCGCGTGATCGGTGGACTCATCTTCGCGATGTTCACCGCTGCACTCGTGCGCCTCTACCAGGTGCAGATCGTCGACCACGAGAAGTTCGTGAAGGAAGCGGCCGTGACCCGTCAGGGCGCGGTCAACATCCCCGCGCCTCGAGGCGCCGTCCTCGACGCGACCGGCTACCCGCTTGCCACCTCCATCGACACATGGGACGTCTACATCGACCGCGTGCAGTGGGGGCACCAGCCGACCGTCGCGCGTGACGCCGCGACGAAACTCGCCACCTTCTTCGGCCTGAACCCGGACGAGCTCTTCCGTCTTGGGCTGGAGTCGAGGGGCGGCGACGTCCTCGTGCAGCGCCAACTCGATTACGCGCGCGGGCTCCAGCTCCAGAAGGCCGACCTCTACGGCATCCGTCTGGAGCCGAGCCAGGTCCGCGTCTACCCCGAGGGCGACATCGCCGGCCAGCTCCTTGGCTACGTAGGCCGCGACGGCAAGGGCCTCTGGGGTGTCGAGGCCGACTTTGACCACTACCTTCGCGGCAAGGAGGGATTGCTCTCCACCGAACGCGATGCCCTCGGCCGCCCGATCGCGTTCAGCGCGCGCCACGAGCGCGCTGCTGTCGGCGGAGGCGAGGTGCAACTCACCATCGACCGCTTCATCCAGGCGATCGCGGAGCGCGCCCTGGACGACGCGATGAAGAAGTACAACGCGCGCAGCGGCCAGATCATTGTCATGGACCCGCACACCGGTGCCGTCCTCGCAATGGCCTCCCGTCCCTCGATCCGGCTCGGCGCCGTCAACCTCGAGGACCCGAACCTCGCAGAGATGGTGCGTGACCGCCCGATCACCGACCTCTACGAACCCGGTTCCGTGATGAAGATCCTGACGACAGCCATGGCGATCGACCAGGGCCTGGTGACGCCGGAGTCCACCTACCTCGACAGCGGTTCCGTCGAGGTCAGCAAGTACCGGATCATGAACTGGGACTTCTCCGCGAACGGCGTCACCACCGTCCGCACCTACCTGCAGAAGTCGCTCAACACCGGCTCCGTGTGGCTCGGCCAGAAGATCGGCCCTGACA
>SCVR01000425.1 GCA_004296805.1 Dehalococcoidia bacterium | reverse complement strand
AGCGCATTATCTATGGCGCCTTTGCTCAGATTCATTCTAAAAGCGGTAAGGATCCCCTAGAGGTCTTTTCGTTAGCTGTTAATAATGTTAAGCCTGTTGTGGAGGTCAAGAGTCGGCGAGTGGGTGGTGCAAACTATCAGGTTCCTGTAGAAGTCCGCCCGTCACGCAGGGTTGCATTATCCATGCGCTGGTTGCGTGAGGCGGCGCGAAAGCGTTCTGAAAAGTCCATGGGTCAGCGGTTGGCTGCTGAGCTATTGGAGGCCTCTGAAGGTCGTGGGGCTGCGATGAAAAAGCGTGAAGAGGTGCATCGTATGGCAGAAGCTAACAAGGCGTTCTCGCATTTCCGCTTTTAATTTTAATTAAGCGGGAGCTAATCCCATCCCCTCAGGCGTAGAGGGTTTGATTTATTTCCGAACTGTATTGGCTTGTAGGCTTTTGCATTCGGCTTATTTGAATAAGGTAGGTAATCCAAGTGGCACGTAAGACCCCCATTGAGCGCTATCGTAATATCGGTATTTCGGCACATATTGATGCTGGAAAAACTACTACAACTGAGCGCATCCTGTTTTATACGGGCGTTAACCATAAGATTGGTGAGGTTCATGATGGCGCCGCAACTATGGATTGGATGGAGCAGGAACAGGAGCGTGGTATTACTATTACCTCGGCTGCAACAACCTGTTTTTGGCGTGGTATGGGTGGGAATTTCGAAGAGCATCGTGTAAATATTATTGATACGCCAGGCCACGTGGACTTTACTATCGAAGTAGAGCGTTCGATGCGGGTTCTGGATGGCGCTTGTATGGTTTATTGTGCTGTGGGTGGTGTTCAGCCGCAGTCAGAAACCGTTTGGCGTCAAGCTAATCGCTACCGTGTGCCACGCCTTGCGTTTGTTAATAAGATGGATCGTCAGGGGGCTGATTTTTTCAAAGTGCATGATCAGATGCGCTTGCGCCTAAAAGCTAACCCGATCCCTCTTCAGATCCCCATAGGCGCTGAAGAGAAATTTGAAGGTGTGGTTGATCTGGTTAAAATGAAGGCAATCATTTGGGATGAGAAAAGCCAGGGAACAAAGTTTGAGTATGGTGACATCCCGGCAGAGCTAAAGGCGACAGCGGACATCTGGCGTGAAAAAATGCTTGAAGCTGCGGCAGAGGCCTCTGAAACGCTGATGAATAAATACCTTGAGTCTGGTGATTTGACTGAGGAAGAGATCAAGCAGGGTTTGCGCTCCCGTACGCTAAGCGCCGAAATTGTTCCGATGCTATGTGGTTCGGCATTCAAGAATAAGGGTGTGCAGGCTATGTTGGATGCGGTGATTGAGTACTTGCCGGCACCAACGGATGTTTTACCGGTCAAGGGTATTCTTGAGAATGAGCAAGAGGGGGAGCGAAAGCCTTCAGATGCTGAGCCATTTTCAGCGCTTGCTTTTAAGATTATGACCGATCCCTATGTTGGGCAGCTTACTTTTTTTCGTGTGTACTCAGGGATGATCAAGACGGGCGATACTATTTACAATCCAATTAAGGGTCGTAAAGAGCGTTTAGGTCGTATTCTTCAGATGCATGCAAACCAGCGGGAAGAAATTAAAGAGGTTTTTGCTGGAGATATCGCCGCAGCTGTTGGGTTGAAAGAGGCTACGACCGGAGACACCCTTAGTGATCCTGATAAGGTCATTATTTTGGAGCGGATGGTATTTCCTGAGCCTGTTATTCACGTTGCAGTTGAGCCAAAAACCAAAGCTGACCAGGAGAAAATGGGCATTGCGTTAAACCGCTTGGCGCAAGAAGATCCTTCTTTCCGTGTTAGAACTGATGAAGAGTCAGGTCAAACCATTATTTCGGGTATGGGTGAGTTGCACCTTGAAATTCTTGTTGATCGTATGCGACGTGAGTTTGGTGTTGAAGCGAATGTGGGTGCCCCTCAAGTAGCCTACCGCGAAGCTATCCGCAAGTCTGTTGAGCAGGAAGGTAAGTTCGTTAAGCAGTCGGGTGGCCGCGGTCAATACGGGCATGTTTGGATCAAAATGGAGCCCAATGAAACAGGTAAGGGCTTCGAATTTATAGATTCCATAAAAGGGGGGTCTGTACCCCGAGAGTTTATTCCAGCGGTTGAAAAGGGTCTCCTTGAGACGCTTCCAAACGGGGTATTAGCTGGCTTCCCCGTAGTTGATGTCAAAGTAACTCTTTTTGATGGCTCCTATCACGATGTTGACTCCAATGAAAATGCCTTCAAGATGGCGGCTTCAATGGCGTTCAAAGATGCCATGCGTAAAGCTAGTCCTGTATTGCTTGAGCCTATGATGGCGGTAGAAGTTGAAACACCAGAAGATTACATGGGTAATTTAATGGGTGACTTATCCGGCCGTCGCGGCATTGTTTTGGGTATGGAAGATCAGGTTGGTGGAATTAAGCTGATTAAAGCTGAAGTGCCTTTGGCTGAAATGTTCGGGTACTCAACTCAACTACGGTCTTTGTCCCAAGGTCGCGCTACTTATTCGATGGAATTTAAACATTACTCTGAAGCCCCAAAAAATGTGGCTGAGGCGATTATCAACAAAAAATAGTAACTAATGCATTCGAGGTAACTGACATGGCAAAAAGCAAGTTTGAGCGCACGAAACCGCACGTTAACGTAGGCACGATTGGACACGTTGACCACGGCAAGACCACACTAACAGCGGCGATCACCACGATTCTG
>SCVR01000360.1 GCA_004296805.1 Dehalococcoidia bacterium | reverse complement strand
CGGCGCACCAGCAACTCGAACGATGCCTCGGCGGTCTCGAACGCGTAGCCCTTCGACTCGCGGTCCTTCAGCACCTCGAGGGCGGCCGTCGCCTGTGCGTCCGTCAGCGTGAGGTCGACGCCCTGCTCGCGCAGTTTCTCGATGACGTTGCGGCGCCCTGAGAGCTCGGAGACGAGGACTCGCTCGGTGTTGCCTACGGCCTCGGGATCGATGTGCGTGTAGGAGCCGGGCGACTTCGTGATCGCGGCGACGTGCAGGCCGGCCTTGTGCGCGAACGCGCCCGTGCCGACGTATGGCTGCTGCGGGTCGAGCGGGAGGTTCGCCAGTTCCTGCGCGAACCTCGCGGTCTCGGTGAGCCGTCGGAGGTTGCCCGGCGGCAGCACTTCGATGCCCATCTTCAACTGGAGGTCCGCGATCACGGAGACGATGTTGGCGTTCCCCGTGCGTTCCCCCCAGCCATTGAGGCACGCCTGCACCTGGGTCGCCCCCGCGCGAACAGCCACGAGGGTGTTGGCGACGGCGGCATCCGCGTCGTTGTGCGTGTGGATGCCGACGATGATCCCCACCGCCTCGCGGGCGGCGCGCACGCCATCCTCGATCTCCCACGGGAGTGCGCCGCCGGTGGTGTCGCACAGAGCCACAGTCGTGGCGCCTGCGCGCTCGGCGGCACGCAGGGTGGAGATGGCGTAGGCGGGGTCGCGACGGAACCCATCGAAGAAGTGCTCTGCGTCGAACGTGACCTCGCGGCCGTTCGCGACGAGGTACTCGATGGAGTCGCGGATCATCGCGAGGTTCTCTTCCTCGGTGGTCTCGAGGACTTCGCGCACCTGCGTGGAGGAGGACTTGCCGACGAGCGTGACCGCGGGTGTCTGCGCCGCCATGACTGCCTGGATCGCCGCGTCAGTCGCGACGTCGCCCCCAGCCTTCCTCGTGGAGCCGAACGCGACGAGCTTCGCCTGCTTCAGGTCGAGGCTGCGCGCGCGCTCGAAGAACTCGGCGTCCTTGGGGTTCGAGCCGGGGTAGCCGCCCTCGATGTAGTGGACGCCGAGGTCGGCCAGCTTTTGCGCGATGGTGAGCTTGTCCTGGAGGGACAGCGACAGCCCCTCCATGCCCAGCCCGTCACGGAGCGTGGTGTCGTAGAGGGTGATCGTGCGTGTCGTCGGGTCTGTGGTCGTCATCGATGTCTCCCGCGTGCCTCGGCGCGTCTGTGCGCGGCCGGGCGAGCCGTCGAGGGGAGCCGCCCCTCGCGGTTCAGCGCGGAATAATGACCGTCGCCGGCACTGGCCGGACGACGGGCACCTGCTCTCGCATCGATGACGTAACGTTGTTCACAGTCCACCAAGTGTAGGCTCCGACATAACGTGCGAGCAATCAGAGGCCGCCCGATGCCCGACGCCCAACCTGAACCTCCCCCGGATCCCAATCTGCCGCTGATCGAGCGCCCGGCGACGCGCCTCGTCATCCTCGATGAGACCGGCAGCATCCTGCTGTTCCGCGCCTCGACCCCGGCGGGCCTCTGGCTGTGGTTCCCGCCCGGTGGCGGCGTCGAGGCAGGGGAGACGTACGAGGACGCTGGCCTCCGGGAGTTGTGGGAGGAGACCGGCCAGCGCCTCCCCCTTGGCCCGCACATCTGGACGCGCGATGCGACCGTGCCCTGGGAACACGAGGGGCGGCCGATGCGCGTCCATGGCGTCGAGCGCTACCACCTGATCCGGACCTCCCGGTTCGACCCGGCCCCACAGTTCATCGACACGCTCGAGGAGTACATGCGCGACGAGGGCTGGTTCCGCTGGTGGTCGGTCGACGAGATCGTGGCGCACACCGGCTACGAGACGTTCGTCCCGCGGGACCTCGGCATCCTGCTTCCGCCAGTAGTGGCCGGGGAGATCCCGACGACACCGCTGGAGATGGGGCTGTAGCTCTACCCCAACCGCTCGAGGACGGCGTCCGCCATCGCCTTCGTGTCGAGCACCTTCTCGCCGGCCATCGCGAGGTCGGCGGTGCGGAGGCCGGCTTCGACCACGGCGTTGACGGCGGCCTCGACCGCGCGGGCCTCTTCCTCCAGGCCACACGAGTGCCGGAGCAGCATCGCGGACGTGAGGATCATGGCGAGCGGGTTCGCGAGGCCCTTGCCCGCGATGTCCGGAGCGGAGCCGTGGATCGGCTCGTACATGCCCAGGCCAGTGCCGTCCGGGCCGAGGGTACCCAGCGAGGCTGAGGGCAGCATGCCCATCGATCCGGTGAGCATCGAGGCCTCGTCCGTGATGATGTCGCCGAACATGTTGTCGGCGATCACGACATCGAAGTCACGCGGCCGGCGGATCAGGTGCATCGTCATCGCGTCCGCGAGCACGTGCTCAAGCTTCACGTCCGGGTACTCCGCGGAGACCTCGGTCACAACCTCGCGCCAGAGGCGGGACGACGCCATCACGTTCGCCTTGTCGAGGCTCGTCAGCTTCTTCTTCCGCTCGCGCGCGGTGCGGAAGCCGAGGTGGGCCATGCGGGAGATCTCGTCCTCGTTGTAGTAGTTCGTGTCGACGGCCTCGCGGCGGCCGTTCACGACGCGGCGCTCCTGCGGCTTGCCGAAGTAGAGGCCGCTGGTCAGTTCGCGGATCACCAGAATGTCCACGCCCTCGATGATCTCGGGCTTGAGCGTGGAGGCGTGGAGCAGAGCCGGGATCGCGACCACCGGGCGGAGGTTCGCCCACAACTGGAGGCCGGAGCGCAGCGCCAGGAGGCCCTGCTCCGGGCGCACATCGGCCAAGGGGTTGTCCCACTTCGGCCCGCCGACCGCGCCGAACAGAACCGCGTCCGAGGTCTTCGCTTTCTCCAGCGTCTCCGGCCGGATCGCGACGCCGTGGGCGTCGATGCTCGCCCCGCCGACGACATCGTGGGTGAACTTGAAGACATGCTCGAACTTCTGGCCGATGGCCTCCAGCACGCGCACGCCCTCGGCGGTGACCTCCGGGCCAATGCCGTCGCCCGGGAGGACAAGGATGTCGAAGGTCGCCATGCAGGTGCTCGCTTTCGTGTGTGTCAGGGGCGTGGCCGAGTGTATCGCGGGCCCTCGGTGGGGTCAGGTGCCGGATCCGACCGGCTGCGGCTGCGTCCCATCACCGTCGAGGCGCCAGCAGGCGGGGAGGCGTGCGCCCACCCTCGCCACGCCCCAGCAGGTCGCCGTTGGGGATGCCAACTCCCGGGCCCGACCGTCGGCGGCCCCGGGGTTGCGGAAGTAGTCGTGGCACGAGGTCGCCCGGTGGAAGCGCAGGCGGTACTCGACGCAGTATCGCGTGCCCTCGTACGCCTCCGCCGTCGGCATGGGGCGCAACGCGATGTCCTCGGTGTGCCGTCCGGTGACTGCCGGCTCGCTGAACGGTCCGGTGAACCACCAGGCTGTGACGGCGACGAGAGAGACTACGAGGATCGCGACGCCGATCTGCCAGCGCGTGGACGCGGCGGCACGACCCCGCCAGGTCCCGCGGTTCGACTCGGGGCGCGTATCAGGGTCGACTGCTGCCATCAGGACTCCTGGCCCGGCGTGCGCCTATCGTCGCGCGGCGGCGGCCCGTGCAGCCAGGCGTCGTACCCCGTTGGCGCGCTCCTGGGGGCCGACACCATCCGCACCGTAGACGACCTGGAAGACCGGGGCGACCTCGATGTAGTACCGGACGCGCCGTTCCACGTCGGCGTCCAGGGGGGCCTCGTAGTGCGCCCACACGCGCTCGAGGTCGCGCCACGTCAGGTGGTTGAGGATGCCGGCGAAGTCGAGCGCCGGGTCGGCGATCAGCATGTCGCCGAAGTCGATGACCCCGGAGAGCCGTCGTTCATCGTCCAGTAGCAGGTGTGCGCCGCTGATGTCGGCGTGGATCAGGCGGCGCGGCGCCTTTGTGGTCCCGCCCGCCGCGAGG
>SCVR01000359.1 GCA_004296805.1 Dehalococcoidia bacterium | reverse complement strand
TCTTCGAAGGCAGCTCGTCCCACGTCCCGATGACGCAGAACTCCTCCATCATGTCGTCCGTGATCAGGCCGACCATGTCGTCCCACTTGCCTTCGATGGACAGTCGGTGCAACTGCGCCGCTTCGTCTGCCCAGCCGTGCAGCTTCATCACGTTCGAATACGACCGAGTCGAGGCGTAGAACGAGATCTGCCGGCGACTGCGCTCCTTGGCGGCACGCACCTCCGCCTCCGTCTTGGCCGTGACGATGAAGCCGCCGCCGCGTACGTGGACCTTGCTCACGTCCTTGCCCGCGCGCCGCGCACCCTCATGCACTGCGGGGATGAGGACCTCGCGGATGTACTTGAAGGTGCTGAAGCCGTGGATCGCGATGCCGTCCGCCACCTCACCCGCGAGGCGGGCGTTGAACGGGTTGACCGCGGAGACGATGACGGGGATGTCCGGGTGCTCGATCGGGCCGGGGTTGAAGAACGGGCTCGTCAACTTGTACTGGTAGTACTCGCCCTCATAATTCGGCTTGGTGCCGTTCTGCCACGAGTCCCAGATCGCGCGCATGCAGTTGATGTAGTCGCGCAGGTGCGGCCCCGGGGGCGCCCACGGGACGGAGAAGCGCCGCTCGTTGTGGCCCTTCACCTGCGTGCCCAGGCCGAGGACGAATCGCCCCCCCGAGTACTTCGACAGATCCCACGCGATGTTCGCGGAGATGTGCGGCACGCGTGGGAACGCGATAGCCACCGACGACCCGAAGTGCAGCCGTTGGGTGTGCTCGGCCACCAGTACCAAGGGCAGGAAGGGGTTGTGGGAGGTCTCCCCGACCGAGACCGAGTCATAGCCGAGGCGTTCGATCTGGCGCGCCTTCTCCGGGATCAGCGCCATGTCGGTGGGGATGCCAGTACCGACGGTCATCGGCATAGGTGGGAGGTCCTCTCTTCGAGTCTTCCTGGTCCCGCGACTCTGCTGCGGGCCGGGGCAACTGACGCCTACCGTGACGCCAGGGCGCGCGGATTGTAGCCGTCCGGCCGCGGCGCGCGTGACCAGTGAGGACGAGGGCGCGGGCTACTCCGCGGCGCTGGACTTGGTGTCGGGGTGTTCGAGGACGGCCCACACGGCTTCCTCGGTGTGCCGGGCCACGCGGCCCTCGCGCAGCAGGCGCACGACGAGCCGGCTGTCGTAGCCGTGGTCCAACATCTTCTGGCCGACGGCCTCGATGCGGTGCGACGCGCCCAGCACGACGGCAAGTACGAGTTCCCATTCGAGGGGGGTGCACAGCACACCGGTGCCCCGGCAATCGACCTTCACACGGGCGTCCCACAGCGACGGGACTTCGCGTGGTGCGAGCGACTCATACGGCCCGTGAAACACCGGATCGCCGAAGACAAACACGGGCACACCGTGACGCATGAAGTGGAGTCGGTTCGCCGCGAGGTGGGTGCCCTGACCCCAATCGGCTGCGACACCGAGCATCTCGCCAAGGGCCAGCAGGGCCGATTCCGTCGTAATGAACTCGAGGTTCGTGGCCGGCACTTGGACGCCCTGCAGACGCGCTGAGGCGGCTCCGATGAGGGCCCACGGTTGGTCGGCTGCAGCTTCCTGGATAACGCGCACAAGGGGGCCCAGGATCGCTTGCTGGCGCTCCTCAGGGTCGAGGCCCGGCTCCAGGTTCACGCGTGCAGGGCCCTCTCGGTAGGCTTGGGCTGCCGCGGGAGGCGGTCGGGCGAGAGAACGTCTCCCAGCTTCGGATCATACCGGTGGGCGCCGCTAGCCGCTCCTCCGCCATGGGTCGGTGGGAACCCACGGCGATGCCGCTTGCCGCCCCTCGGACACCCTGCCACGATGGGTGTCCGCCGGAGGTTCCACGGGTGCCGAAGCAAGTCACGAATGTCGCGTCCGACGACGCGCTCACGACCATTTATCGCATCAATCACGACGAGGGTGACGAGGTCATCGCCGCCCGCGTCGCTGAGCGCCTCGGCATCACGCCGGCTTCCATCGCGGGGATGCTTTCTCGCCTGACCCGTGACCGCCTGGTGACGATGGACGCCAAGAAGCGGATCTCACTCACTTCGGCGGGCATGGCACGGGCCGAGGAGATGGTGCGCCGTCACCGCCTGGCCGAGTGCCTCCTCGTGAACGTGATGGGCCTCGAGTGGTGGCGGGCCTATGAGGAGGCCCACCTGATGGAGCACTCCATCTCCGAGGTGACCGAACCCCTGATCGTCCGCCTTCTCGGGAACCCGGCCGTCTCACCGTTCGGCTACCCGATCCCCGGGCACGCCCACGACCACCCGCTCTCCAGCCGCCACCTCTCCGACCTCGCCAATGGCGATGTCACGCGCGTCCAGCGCGTGTACGAGGAGGACGAGGAGCTCCTGCAGCTCTTCGACAAGGAGGGCATCCGCCCCGGCGTCGAAGTCGAGGTCAAAGAGGTCGCAGTGAAGCGCGGCACGCTGACCGTGGCGTTCGACGGGCGTACGGTGGTTCTGGGTCGCGATCCCGCCCGGCGGATCTGGGTGGAGGCGTAGGCACTCGGTCGCACAAGATCG
>SCVR01000358.1 GCA_004296805.1 Dehalococcoidia bacterium | reverse complement strand
TCCACAGTGAGGGGGTGTTGAGCCAGCAGCGGCGTCTCCCGTCGGATCACCTCAAGTACTAACTCTCCGGGGTCTACCCAGGCCGGCGTAAGGTGCAGCGATCCCGACTCAATCCGCGAGTAGTCGAGGAGGTGGTCGACCATCCTTGCGAGCCGGCGCCCTTCGGAAGTGATGGCCTCCAGGAACTCCCGTCGTTCCTCGTCTGACCACTCGACATCTGTTTGCAGGAGGCTCTCCGCCGACGCGATGATCGAAGACAACGGCGAACGCAGGTCGTGTGAGACGGCGTTCAGCATCGCCCGCCGCAGCCGCTCGGCCACCCGCAGCACCACCGCCTCATTGGCCTCGCGAGTCAGGCGTTCGCGGCTGACGGCCGTGCCGATGAGCGTCGCGGCCGTGACCAGCAATCGTTGGGTGCGGGCATCACGTAGACCCTCGTGCACCGGTCCCAGCACGACCCACCCTTCCTCCCCGTCCACCGGAATCCGCACGCGTGCGAAGTGCACCGCGCGCTCGGGGGTTGCCCGTCCGAGCGCCTGGCGGCGCGGTCGAACCCAGCGGCCTCCCGGTACGCCTTCGTCGGGCCGGCCCAGCAGCATGGCGTCACGGACCACGTTGGGCGCTGCCATCTGCGCTAGCACCGACTCCGTACCGACCGAGGCTTCTGCACTCTGTCCGATGCGGATGGCGACGGCTGCTGTCCCGGTCTCCTCCGCGAGGATCTGCGCGGCGGCAGTCATGCCCTCGCTCACTGTCTGTTCGGTGAGGGCCCGGACGAGCCGGAACTGCGTTGTGACGTCTCGTTCGTTCCGCGTCGCCTGGAGCGCTCGCGTCCGCGCGATACTCGCCAGTTGCCCGGTCGCGACCGCGATCACGAGGAACGCGAAGAGGTTCACCCACTCCTCGGAATCGCTGACCGTGAGCGTGAAGTAGGGCACGACGAAGAAGAAGTCGTACGCGAGGAACGCGAGCACCGAGGTGACCAGCGCCGGTGTGGCCCCGGCCAGGACGGCCACGACCATCACGACCGGGAGGTACGCGACGGCGAGGTTCACGTCGGGTAAGACCGAGTGCAGCAGTGCCACCAGCAGGCTGGCGACGGCGACGAGGCCGCCTCCCAACACGAAGCGCAGGATGCCTCGCGGCGGATGAACCCAGAACCGTTCGATCACGCCTACCAGTGTGCGCCCTTGGGCCTCAATCCGCCCTCAACGGGCGGGGAACTAGCGCGAGCCCGCGCCCCCGGCGATCGCGGGAATCAGGAAGATCTCGGCGCCCTCACGCACGGGCTCAAGCGGGTCATTCTCGGTGACCTCCGAGTCGATGGCGACCGCGATTTCCCCGCGCAACGCGCCCTCGTCAAAGAGCACCCGGCCGAGCGCGGGCGCCTCCTGAGCGAGGGCATCGAGCACGCGCTGGAGGGTGTGGCCGGTCACCTCGATGGTGGCTCGGCCGTCCGTCAGTTCGCGCCAGTGCGCCGGGATGTGCACGGTCGCCATCGTTCGCCTACTCGCGCGGCAGCAACTCGTCGAGGATGCGGGTCGGGGTGACGGGCGTGTGGTAGAAGTTCACGCCAATCGCGTCCCGCAGCGCGTTCCGGATCGCCGCCATCGGCGGCACGATGGGGGCCTCGCCTACACCGCGCACCCCGTACGGATGGCCCGGGTTCGGCACCTCGACGAGGATCACTTCAATCGGCGGCAGGTCGTTGGCGACCGGCATCCGATAATCGAGGAACGAGCCGTTCCGCAGGCGGCCCTGGTCGTCGTACCAGTACTCCTCCTGCAGCGCCATGCCGATGCCCTGCGCGGCGCCACCCTGGATCTGGCCTTCGACGTACGCGGGGTGGATGGCGGTGCCGACATCCTGCACGGCCGTGTACCGCAGCACGGTGACCTTGCCCGTCTCGCGGTCCACCTTCACGTCAGCGATGTGCCCGGCGTAGGCCGGCCCCGTCGTGTTCTTCCGCGACGTCACCGAGACCGCGATGTGGCCGCCTGTCGAAGGCAGGCGCTTGCAGATCTCGTCAAACGTGAACTGCTGGGCCTTGCCGTCCTTGTCCATCCCAGTGATCACGCCGTTGTCCCCGTAGGTCACGGCCGAGGGCTCCACGCCCCAGATGCGTGCCGCACGCTCTACGAGGCGCTTCCGGATCTCCTGGCCCAGTTCGTATGCCACCCAACCCCCGGCGAACGTCGTCCGGCTGCCGCCGGTAACCGCCGTGTAGCCCACCGAGTCCGTGTCCACCACCTGAGGCTTGATGTCCTCGTACGAGACGCCCAGCGACTCCGCCAGTTGCATCGCCAGCGACGCACGGGTCCCACCGATATCAGTCGATCCCAGGATGAGTGAGATCGAACCGTCCGGGTTCACCATGGCGCTCGACGAAGACTCCATGCCCCCGTTGAACCAGAATCCAAGCGCGACTCCGCGCCCGACATCCTCGCCCTGCAGTTCCGAGTTGTAGTGCGGGCTTTCCTTGATGGCCGTGATCACGGCCTTGGCGCCGATACGAGGCCACGGAGCGCCCGTGCTCCCCGTGGTGCCTTCCTCTGGTGCGTTCTTGAGGCGCATCTCCATCGGGTCGATGTCGAGCGCCCGGGCGATCTCGTCCACCACCGCCTCGACCGCGTATTCCGAAGCCGGCGCGCCGGGTGCGCGGTACGCGGCCGTCTTCGGAGTGTTCGTGACCACGTCGTAGCCGTCAATGCGCTGGTTGGCGAGGTTGTAGGGAGCTAGCGCGCACAGCACGCCGGCGCCGACGGCGGACCCGGGGTACGCGCCCGCCGCGTAGCAGAGCTCGAGGTCTGCTGCGACGAGCGTCCCGTCCTTCTTCGCGCCGATCTTCACTCGGTTCCACGTCGCCGAGGTCGGCCCCGTCGCCTGGAAGACCGCTTCACGCGGCATCCACATCTTCACGGGGCGTCCGGTCTTTTTCGACAGGATCGCCGCGACTGGCTCAAGGTACACCGGGATCTTCCCGCCGAACCCGCCACCGATCTCCATCGGTACGACTTTGATCTTTGCGACCGGCTGCGCAAGGAGCGCCGCCATCTGGTCGCGTACGGAGAACGATCCCTGCGTGGAGGTCCAGACGGTGATCTGCCCGTCCTGGTTCCAGTAGGCCGTGCCGTTCTGCGGCTCGATGTAGCCCTGGTGGAACTGGCTGGTCGTGAACTCACGCTCGATGACGATGTCCGCCTCGGCGAAGCCAGCGGCGATGTCGCCCTTCTCGATGCGCATGTGCATCGCGATGTTGGTCTCGCGATCTTTCGGGGTGTCGACGCCGCGGGCGCGCACGTTCGTCCGCAGGTCGTGGTGCAGGATGGGCGCCGTGCCCAGCATCGCCTCGCGCACATCGATGACGAACGGCAGCGGCTCGTACTCCACCTCGATGAGGCCGAGGGCCTCCTCGGCGATGTGCCAGTCCGTGGCCGCGACAGCCGCCACGGCGTGTCCGTGGTAGAGCGTCTTGTCTCCCGCGAGGACGTTGTCCACGAGCCACTTCGGGTTCGCGCTGCCCTCGCCGAGGTCCAGCGTGCCGGACTCCTGCGCGGGGAAGTCGGCGTTGGTCACGACCGCCTTGACCCCCGGCAGCGCGAGGGCCTTCGAGGTGTCGATGCGCTTGATCCGGGCGTGGGCATGCGGAGCCCGCAGGATCGAGCCGAACAACATCCCCTCGAGGACCACGTCTGCCCCGTAGGCAGCGCGACCGGTCACCTTGTCCACGCCGTCCGGGCGGACAGGACGCGTGCCGATCACCTTGTAGGCGGGCTTCTCCGGTGTAGCGACCATCTGGGGCCTCCCTCGCGTCCGTCGAGGACGGGGGTTACTTCTTCGGTGCGCGCATCTGTTCCGCGGCGGCCTGCACAGCGAGGATGATCTTGTCGTACCCCGTGCACCGGCAGAGGTTTCCCGCGAGCCAGAACCGCACTTCGTCGTCGGTCGGTGCCGGGTTCTCGCGCAGCAGAGCCGTCGAAGACATCAGGAACCCCGGCGTGCAGATGCCGCACTGCAGCGCCGCCTCCTCAAGGAAGCATTGCTGCAGCGGGGCCAACCCCTCGGGGGTTGCAAGCCCCTCGACGGTCTCAATCGTCGCGCCTTCGACCTCGGCAGCCATCACGCAACACGAGTTCACGAGGCGGCCGTTCAGGATCACGGCGCAAGCACCGCAGTTCCCGTTGTTACAGCCTTCCTTCACCCCTTTGAGGTTCACGCGCTCGCGCAAGGCCTCAAGGAGGGAGTCACGTGAGTCCGCGAGGAACGTGCGCTCCTCGCCGTTGATGTTCGAGGTGATGACCAGCTTCTCGCTCGTTGCCATTCGTCCGTCTCCCTGCCTCTGACTTAGCGGCTGCGCGCGTGCTCGGCGGCTGCCCGCACCACACGCTGCACGAGCACGTCCGAGAGGTGCTTGCGCTGCTTCACGGTCCCGCGCATGTCCTCGATCGGTGTCGCGGCCTCCTTCGCGGCGGCGCCTGCCGCGGCGATCGTGTCGTCTGTCAACCGTCGGCCCACGAGCGCCTCGGCCGCACCGGGCACCATGATCGTCGTCGGGGCGACCGCGCCGAGGGCGACTCGGGCTGCCGTCACCACGTCACCCTCGAGTGTGAGGGCACACGCAGCATTCACCACGGCGATGTCCATCTCGTTCCGAGGGATGAACCGCTCCCACGCGTTCCCGCTGTGTGCGACTGGCTGCGGGAAGTGCAAGGAGACGATGAACTCACCGGGCTGCAGCACGTTGCGGCCGGGGCCGGTGCAGAACGCGTCCACGTGAACCTCGCGCCGTCCGTTCGGGCCTGCAATGGCCGCGACGCCGTCCAGCGCCATCATCGCCGGGATCGAGTCCGCCGCCGGTGACGAGTTGCCGAGGTTGCCGCCCAACGAGGCGCGCCCCTGGATCGCCTTGCCGCCGATGACATGCGTCGCGGCGCGCAGGGCAGGGTAGACCCGCGCCACGTCGGCGTTCCCATACACCTGATAGAGCGGCACGGCTGCGCCGACCGTGAGGCCGCGCTGTGCGTCGTACGTCATCCCCATCACGTCCGGGATGTGCTTGATGTCGACAAAGAGGTCGATCACGCGCCGGCGCTCACGCGCCTGCACGATCACGTCCGTTCCACCAGCGAGGACGCGAGCAGTCTCGCCACCCTCTCGGAGCATCCGCACGGCCTCGTCGATGGAGGTGGCGCGCGCGTACCTGAGTGCCTGCATCCGGCTCCCTCTCGTCCCGCTGCTGAATCTGCCGGTCGTGCCCACGAATCGGGCCGGAGGGGATTATCCCACCCGCCCCCAAATCACCCCAGCCGTGCCACGATCGTGGTTCGAAGTTGTGAGGGTGGCCGGGAGTTTCTGCAACCCCGTCGCCACGCTGGTTGGTTTGGGCCGGATTCTGCCCGTGGCTCAAGCGTGTCCGGGTGACTTCGGTCCTTCCGGGGCACCGTCCGTCTTGGAGGGTTTCCGGAGTTTTTTCCTCGGACGCACCCTCACGTGCACGGCATAGGGCATCAGCGCCAACCAGATTCACGCAGGTACTTCATCTAACGCGAGCGGAAGATTACAGATCATGCGCTCAGATTTCACAATCTTCTTCTTCACGCGAACGAGAGTGTCCTGTGCCTGTGAGTGCTTGCACGAATGCGCGGAAAACGTGGTGTTACAAGGGCGATCCAGGGGAAGTGGAGTTGGCGCCGAAGGGGGAACTGAGGCGCCTAGGAGGGGACGCGTGGAATCGAATTACTGGAGTACTCGAGTCAGCCGACGCACCGCGCTGCGGGGCACCGGGTTAGGACTCGCTGGCATTGCCGGCGCGGCACTGATCGGCTGCGGCAGCAAGAAGACGGACACCGGGGCAGCGGGAGGCGGCGACGCCAGCCGCATCCAGGACGCCCAGAAGGCCGGTTCCCAGAAGGCCGACACCGGCGGGACGCCGGTCCCGGCGGACCAGGTCCGGGTCAAGCCCGGCCTGTACGAAGGAGCGGTGCCCCCGTCCGCGGCCGAGCGGAACCCGAAGGTGAACGCGAAGCGTGGCGGCACGCTGAAGATGCGCTACCTCGACCCGCCGCGCATGGACCTTGCGCGGACGCTGTCCTGCACCATCTACATGACGCAGGCCCTCGTCTCGAACAAGCTCACGCGCGCCAAGCTGGGCCCGCTGGCCGACCCGTTCAACATCGAGATCGAGCCTGACCTTGCTGAGAAATGGGAGTCGCCGGACAAGGGCGTGACCTGGGTCTTCAGCCTGCGCAAGGGCGTCAAGACGCACAACGTCGCCCCGCTGAACGGCCGGGAGTTCAACTCCGAGGACGTCGCCCAGACGATTAAGCTCTACCTCGCGGGCTCGCAGAAGGACGTCTTCTCGTCCATCACCAAGACCGAGACGCCAGACAAGTACACCGTGAAGGTGACGCTCGACGGTCCCAAGAACGACTTCCCGAAGGAAGTCGGCGCCTGGTCCTACCTCTACATGAAGGAACTCGTCGACGACGAGAAGCTCCGCGACTCGAAGGCGATGGGGACCGGCCCCTTCATCCAGAAGGAGTGGACGAAGAAGCAGCGCTCTGTGTTCACGCGGAACCCTGACTACTTCGAGAACGGCCTGCCGTACGTCGACCAGGTCGAGATGTACGTCCAGGACGACGCCAACGCCATCCGCGCTGGCTTCAAGACGGACAACTACTTCGACTACTCGGCGCCGGACAAGAAGACCTTCTCGGACACGTTCGCCGAGAACAGCGACGACATGGTCGGCCAGACGGCCCCGGTCTCCCGTGGCGCCAACGTCAACGGCTGGCAGTACCAGATGAAGAACCCGCTCTTCAAGGACGAGCGCATCCGGCGAGCCCTGTCGCTGGCGTTCGACCGCAAGGACTTCGACCTGGCGAACAACGGTGGT
>SCVR01000357.1 GCA_004296805.1 Dehalococcoidia bacterium | reverse complement strand
AGGCGGCGGTGCGGATGCTGTTCCCCATCGCGTTCTGCATCTTCCCCGTGTTCCTGATCGTGCTCCTGTACCCCGCCGGGGTGCAGTTGCTCGGGCTCGGGCGGTGACGCGCCGGGCCGGATGAATGTCGTATCGACAAGGAGGACGACATGCTGAAGCAAGTGAGACGGACCGCGCAGACGCTCCACGAGGAGGAGGACGGCGCGGCCATGACCGAGTACGCGATCGTCGTCGCGGGCATCGCGGTCGTGGCGATCGTCGCCGTGCAGCAGCTTGGCCAGGCGATCATCGGCGTCTTCACGGACATCGTGTCGGCGCTGACCGCCGTCTAGATCCATGCGACGGCTGCTATCGGACGAGTCCGGGGCCTCGACGGCCGAACTGGCGCTGACGCTGCCGCTGCTGCTGATCGTGCTGATCGGGGCGGTGCAGATCGCGCTGGTCCACCATGCCCGGACCGTGGCCGAGACGGCTGCCGTGGAAGGCGCGCGGCTCGCGGCGGCGGAGGGCCACACGCTCACGGAGGGGGCGGCGCGCACCCGCGAGCTCCTCGAGGCGGGCCTCGGCCCGACCGGGGCGGCGTTCGCGGTCAGCGCGGAGACGCAGGGCGACGTGGTGATCGCGCGGGCCAGCGGGACCTACCCGTTGATCATCCCGTGGGTCACGTCGCTGTCGCTCCCGATCGACGTGTCGGCGGAGGTGTGGAGGGAGGCGTTCCGTGACGGCCCGTAGGCCGCCGGCGCCGCTGCGCGCGCTCGCAGCCGACCAGTCGGGCAGCGCGCTGGTCGAGTCGGCGCTGGTGATCCCGGTGCTGCTCCTGCTGGTCGTCGGCGTCGTGATGGCCGGCCGCGTCGCGCACGCGCAGATCGCGGTGCAGGCGGTGGCGCGTGAGGCGGGGCGCACCGCGGCGCTCGCCCCGTCCGCCGCGCAGGGCCTCGCCGACGCCGAGACGCGGTCGCTCACGGCCGCCTCTGGCTACCGCCTCGCGCTCGAGCGGCTGGACGTGACGATCGACCCCGGCGGGTTCGTGCGCGGCGGGACGGTGCGTACGGCGGCGTCCTACACGGTGCCGCTGGGCGACCTCCCTCTGCTCGGCACGATCTCCGTCACGGTGTCCAGCAGCCACCAGCAGCGCATCGACGTGTACCGCAGCCGGACGGCGGCGGCGCCGTGATCGCGCGCGTGCGGCAGGTCGCCGTAGACGAGAGCGGGCAGGCGCTCGTGCTGACGGCGATCTTCCTGCTGGGGCTCGTCGCGGTGGCGGGCCTGGTCGCCGACGGCGGGCTCGTGATGGTCCAGCGCCGCGATCTCCAGCACGTCGCCGATGCCGCGGCCGCCGCGGGCGCGATGCAGCTGGACGAAGCCACCTACCGGGCGTCGAGCGGTGCGGTGGTCGTGCTCGACCCGCTGGCAGCCGAGCAGTCAGCGGTCGCCTACCTGATCGGAGAAACTGGAACGGACCATGCGGTGTACGCGGACGGTGCGCAGGTGCGGGTGGAGGTCTCGCGTCAGGCGACGACCGCCTTCCTCAAAGTGCTCGGCGTGACGCACGTCGAGATCAGCGCACACGCCGTCGCGGCGCCGCGCACCGGAGCGGGAGGTCCGTAGCCATGCGCGAGATGCGAGCAGGGACGGTAACGGTCGGGATGGTGTGCGCGGTCGTGCTGGCCGCCTGCGGGGGCGGTTCGTCCACGCCGACGCCGGCAGCGACTGCCGAACCGACGGCACCGGCGGCAACCGCCGCGACGCCCTCCGCGACGGCGATGCCCTCGCGCGACGCAGTCGTCGCGGAGGTCAGTCAGGCGTACCTCGCCTACTGGGACGCCTACGCCGACGCCGTGCTCCACCTCGACATTACGCGTGTCGAGCGGTTCGTCTCGGGCGCAGAGCTCGCGAGCATCCGGGAAGAGATCGAAAAGCTTCGAGCCGACGGCGTCGCGCTTCGTGTTGTCGTCGAACACGACTTCGCCGTGATCGATGTGACGGGAGCGGTCGCGCTGGTCGAGGACCAGATCGTCGACAACACGTTCTATGTCGATGCGAAGACCCTCGAACCACCGACGGCCGCGGGAAGCGGTGACCGGTATCGGGACCTAGTCCGGCTCGAACGGCTCGATGGTCGCTGGACTGTTACGAGCGGTGCGAGGAATCCGAGGTGATCTCCCATGACTAGGAGGAGCGTTGCGGCGGTACTCGCCCTCGGCCTGTTCCTCCTCTTGGTCGTACCCGCGCACGCCGAGCCGCCAGTTCCAGGGCAGTCTGGAAGTGCGCGCGGAAACCGCCCGACCGTGGTCGAGACCAACGTCGTTGCGACCGGGGATGGCGTCACGATCTTTATCGGCGTCCGTTCCGCCATCCCCGGGACTCCAGGCACTCCTGGTTCAACCGAGATCATCAACGTCCCCGCGCCGACGTGCACCGCGACAGTCCCCAACATCGGCTACAGCA
>SCVR01000037.1 GCA_004296805.1 Dehalococcoidia bacterium | reverse complement strand
CGAGACCTCGTCCCTGCACCGCATGCACCTCCGAATCGTCCGGGATCAGGACGGAACGATAGAGCCGGCTGACGTTCGCTCCGACCGCCGGCCATGCCATCTGGTTGCCGTAGGTGCTGGCGTTGCACTCGAGCGTCTCTCGCAACATGTCGCTATCCAGGACACGCGTCACGGCCTGCGCGAGTCCGTGAGCGCTTCGAAAGTCCACCAGTAGTCCCCGATGTTCATCCAGTGCTTCGATCGCGTGCGCGTACGGTGTGGAGACGATCGCCTTCCCGGCGCCCAGGGCATAGGACAGGGTCCCGCTTGTGATCTGGTGAGGGTCCAGGTACGGCGTGACGTAGACGTCGCTCGCCACGAGGTAGTTCACAATTTCAGCTTGCGTCAGGTACTCGTCCACGAAGCGCACATGGTCTTCAAGCCCGTGAGCCTGCACCAATTCCCTGAGTCCGGCCCGATAGCGTTCACCGGCTCGGCGCACGAGTTCTGGGTGAGTCTTCCCGAGCAAGAGGTACAACGCGAGCGGATGACGTCGGACCACAGCGGCCATCGCCTCGATCATGTACTCGAGCCCCTTTCGGGGATCGACCAACCCAAACGTCGAGATCACACGTCGTCCACCGAGACCCAGCCGGGCCTTCATGGCGTCTCTGTTGCGGTCGGCAACGGGAGGGACGCCGTGCGGGATCACGTGGATTGTGGACGGGTCGAGTGCGTATCGCTCGCTGAGGATCCCTCGCGCGCGCTCGGCCATCACAACCACCGCACGGCTGCGCTCGCCGATCCGCCGGACGGCGGCAAGGACTGACGGGGACGGATCGGGCAAGACCGTGTGGAACGTCGTGACGAGCGGCCGTTCGAGCGTGTCCAGGAACGGCTCCAGGTGATCGTCGAATGTCTCGTCCCAGTCGCCGTACAGCCCAAACTCGTGCTGGATCGACACCACGTCGATGTCGGACGCATTGATCGCCGACGCTGCGCGACCGTAGGTGGCGGCGCGTTGCTGGCGGATGTACCACTTCACTTCAGGGCCATATCGATGATCAGTGCCTTCCTCGCTGATCGCTGCCCAAGAGATCCGCATGGCGGGGTCAGCCACGGCGATCGCTGACGCGAGGTCAGCCGTAAACGTGGCGATGCCACAGAGTCTGGGCGCGTGCGTGGACACCATCGCGACATGCACAGGCGGAACCGGCGGGCGGGCAGGTACCGCGCCATTGCTGGGCATCAGGGCCTCGGGTAGGTGTAGGCCTCGGACGCTCAGGGCAGTGCCAGAGGCCACGCGCGCCTGAGACGCCTGGAGACGCAGCGGCCGTGCGAGTGGAGTGCTCAATGAGCCGGCCGAATGTGGGTCAAGCACGATGCCTCTTTCGGCGCAGGCTGGGGAAATCCACCGTCGCCTGACGAGGCTCGCGGTCACATCATTGCCACCTCCACGCGCTATCAGATCCGTTGCACTCGTCGTGGGGTCCCGGACGGTGGTGTACCAGGCCCCATCGAGGCATGAATCCCTCCCCACGGCACCGTATCGATGAGCGCCAGTGCTCCCTCGATGTTGGACTCCGCACCGGAGTTCTCATTCAGCATCGTGCCGTCGATACCATCCCGGACGAGGCCCCGCTCACGCTCGTACACGGGTTGTTGCGCCGCATTGCGGCCGTCGAACCAGGCCCGCGCCTTCATGGAGAGCTCGTGATACCGGGAGTCGCCGGTCGCAACAGCGACCGCATCGAGTCCAGCCACGGTGCTACCAACGTCGAACGCGAGCGAGCGTGCCCCAGTGAATGCGGACTCGGCTGCCGGTGCCAGGATCGCGTCGGCGCTGCGTGCAGCCACTCGCACCAGGTCATCACGGCCGGCAGACGCACCGATGCGCGCCAGCGCAGCCTCCTGCAGGTGCCCCCACAGATGGATCGCGGTCTGGCCCTCGATGTCGGGGAGGATGTCGTCGATCCGGCACGCCGCGACTGACTCCGCCCAGCGGAGTGCGAGCGCGTTGGCGGATGCCGATCCCGTTGCCTGACCATACTCGAGCACCGCGATCGCGTTCAGGGCGCGCATGTCCAGATACGGTGTCGGTTCAGAAAGCGCATCGAGGCCACGCTCGAAGGCAGCCCCGTACGACTCGCTACCGAAGACTGAGACCGCGCGGGCCAGGGCGTGCATTGCTCGCCCTTGCCACGGCCCGCCACCCGGTCGTGATGTGGGTGAGGTGAGTTGTGGCTGGCCGTCCCATCCACCGATGAAGTTGACGAATGCCCCGTCCTCCAGTTGCATCCCGAGGACGAACTCGAGGAGTCCCTCTGCGGTGTCTCGTGCCCAGGGAAACCCATGTCGCTGCCAGATCTCTGTGTACAGCAGCGCAGCACGGGCGCCGTCGTCCACGCAGGCCACGCCTTCGTACCCAGATTCGGCCGCTGGCGGGAGGTCAAACGCTGGCCCATTCGGGTGCGCATAGATCGCTAACGCGAGTGCGCGCGGCCCCATCGATGGCACCGGGTGAAGCAGTTGGGTCAACTGGCGGATCAATCGAGACTCCGATCGTCCTGCGCCCGAGCCATTCGACTTTCCAGGCCCCGGCGCTCGCGTGTGAAGGGACTACAGTGGCTACACAGAGCAGTCAGCAGCTGCGTGATAGCGAGGTCGACTGAGACCTCCGAGAGCAGCACATGACCAACGTCACAGAACCGTCCGACACCTTCGTCACCCGAACCGGGCTGGACGACCTTTTCAAACGGCACCCGTCGAACCCCATTCTCGAGGCTGCCCGCTGGCCCTACTCGGCCAATAGTGTCTTCAACCCCGGGGCGGTTCGTTTGCCATCGGGTGAGACTCTGCTGCTCGTGCGGGTCGAAGACCGCCGTGGCGCGTCTCACTTCACCGTCGCCCGCAGCGATGACGGCATCTCCGGCTGGAGCATCGACCATACTCCGACGCTGATGCCGCATCCCGAGGAATACCCGGAAGAACTCTGGGGGATCGAGGACCCTCGCATCGTGTGGCTGGACGAACTCCAACGGTACGCCATCACCTACACGGCGTTTTCGCGGAATGGCCCTCTGGTGGCGCTGGCTCTGACCGAGGACTTTGTGACGTTCGAACGTCGGGGCCCGATCACGCCGCCAGAGGACAAGGACGCGGCGCTCTTCCCGCACCGGATCGCTGGACGGTGGGCGCTCATCCATCGTCCCGTTGCGACCACGGCGAATTCGAAGGCGAACATCTGGCTGTCGTTCTCGCCAGATCTCAAGCACTGGGGCGATCACATGATGCTCATAGAAGCCCGTGACGGCTCATACTGGGACGCCGGCAAGATCGGACTGTCACCACCGCCGATCCAGACCACCGAGGGTTGGCTGATGATCTATCACGGTGTCAGGCACACCGCGTCGGGTGCGCTGTACCGCATGGGCCTGGCGCTTCTGGACCACGATGATCCACGCATCGTGATCCGTCGAGGCGAGGACTGGGTCTTCGGCCCCTCCGCTGGATACGAATTCATGGGCGATGTTCCCAACGTCGTGTTCTCCTGTGGCACTGTCGTCGACGAAGCAACAGGTGAGATACGCATGTACTACGGAGCGGCCGACAGCTCCATCGGGCTCGCGACTGCGCGTGTGGCGGACCTTCTGGACTGGCTCCGCACGACGGGCAGGGACGGGCGTCGATAGCCGGAGGCAGCCAGCCCTGCGCCCCTGCAGGCGATGTGGCCAGTTACGGGGCGGCCGCCTCAAGCACGGCAAACAGTGACGCGGAGACGGACTCGGCGTCGACAATCCCTCGCGCGATCCATTCCGACCATCGAGCCGATAGGGGCTCCAGCTCTTCGGCGGAGAACCGATGCTCGCGCATTGCCGGGTCCCCGTCGCGACGGAGCACCGTGTCGAGCGGTGGGCCAACGTCGTCTGTGCTCGCTCGTGTCGCGTCGAAGGCCAACAACCCGATCGTCAACGCGTCCTCGAGGCTGGCGTCGAACCGCCACGAGCGGTCGAGCACCGGCTTTCCGTAGCTCGACTCCCCAATGAGCGCGTACGGCGTGTCTTCGGTGACTTCGATCCAGGTGCCATCCGGGTAGATGAGGTACATCCGGCTCTCCGGGTCGTCCGCCATCTGGCCGCCGAGGATCACGTGTAGATCGAACGACAGGCCGCTCTTCGTCAGCCACTCCTCGTCTTCATCACGGACACGTCGGATCTCACCGGCCAGCGCGTTCGCGGCCAGATATAGGTGCGGCAGGGTGGTTTCTGCGGACGCCAAGTGCTCGTCGAAATATGTCAGTGCCTTGTCACGGACTGACCGCAACCCACTGGCCATGATGAACATGCCGTGCGAGTTGCCGCGATATGTCTGGATCTTCTTTGCGAAGGAGACCGCACTCCCGCTGGTGATCCGCGTGTCTGCGATGGCCACCAGGCCAAACCGCGACTTCATACCAAGACAAAAGGTCATTGCGCCATCCCGTCCGTGGGGTTCACCGACTTCTAAGTCGAGTGGAACTCCTTGTGGCCCTGTGGCGACTGGGGGTCTGTTCAGATCACCGGAAAGGCCTGGGCGACCCGCGTCCCCATCTTGTAATGCGTGCCTGCCTGCGCTGTGACGCTGACGTTGCTCTTCGCTTCGAACAACATGACGATGTCGGACCCGCCAAACTGGAAGTAGGACAGCTCTTCGCCCTTGCGTACGGTCACGCCCACTTCGGCGGTGACGACCACTGAAGAGACCTGGGACATGCCAATCGGTAAGACGGCGACGAGCCCGATGGGGCTGTCGATGACGATCAGCCCGCGCGCCTGAGCGAATTGGATACCCAGCGTCGTCCAACGCGCTCAGCTCACGGTGGCGTCTCAGAGTTTGCACGTCCGTCCCTCCATTGGGGACGGTCTCTGCGACGACCTGCATGTACACCTGACCGGGGATCACGCGCGCCTCCAGCACGCACCCGGCAACGGGGGCATGCAGCCGGTGATAGTCGTTGGGGCCGAGGTAGGCGTGCATGAACAGGCCGTTGACGAACCGGTCCTTGTACGGGCTTCCCTCCATCAGTTCACGGATGGTCCAGTGCATGTCTTTCACGGTGACCTGAGAGTCGCTTCGGATCTCCCACTGTCCCCCAAAGGTTGAGTCAGCGGGACTGACCACCACGGTGGAGTTGGCAACGTCCGCCACGGGGCGGCTCCCAGGCTTAAACGACCGTGCGAACAGTTCGTTGAACGTGCGCCACCCCCCGCGGGGCTCCGTGTAGTCGCTCATGTTGTAACTGGGTGAGGCGCGGAAGCTTGCCAGGGACTCCGGGGTGACGGACTCCGGAGTATCGAGGAAGGCGCCCATCGCGTCCGCGAACCGGATCATCCAGGCGGAGAGGGGTGTAGACGACGGGGCT
The DNA here is from genome assembly GCA_004296805.1 of Dehalococcoidia bacterium. Classification (GTDB taxonomy): domain Bacteria; phylum Chloroflexota; class Dehalococcoidia; order UBA2979; family UBA2979; genus SURF-43. Next base: position 7,255 of record SCVR01000037.1, on the reverse strand, counting down.
TCAACCGATGGGCGGATGGCGGTCTGGAGCCGGCGGAGGGGAGGCTGATCGAGGACGAAATAGAACTTGCTGAGGGCGTTGTTGATGTCCTTGCCCTGAATGCTCTCGGAAGGGACCCACCGGAGTAGGCCATCGATGAAGTCGAGGTAGTCCGCCGTCGTCCTCACTCCGCGCATCTCGACAGCGCCGCTGTTGTGCGCAAGGTCGACCGCCTCCTGAAAAGCAGTCTCCCAATGGTGGGATCGGATCAGTTCAACCAGATCATCGACGGCGGGTTCGTACGGCATTGACACCTATGTTCGTGTGCAACCTCAACGATACGTTTCCCGTCGTGCCAAGACCGGTTGCTCCACCCCCATACCCACGACGAAACAGTGACAATTCCGCTTGATCCAGCATTCCAGTGGATCGCGATCTCCTCGAGTCCCCCGGAAACAGAACGGGAGCGCCGCGGCGCTCCCGTTCTGTCTGCCTGCAGGCCGACCTGCTGTTCACCCGCCGGCCCCTTGTCTGACCGACGACTCGTGCTCAAGGGGCGCTGACGATCGCAGCTTCTCGAGAACCGTGCCAACCTCCTGACCGGGGTCACGACACGGGATCTCTCAGGTCTTAGCTTCCTCCGGTTTCCCGACAGTTCGCTTCCAAAGATCATGCCGAGATGGGGCTGCCTGACGCGTCTTCTCGTACTCTAGTGGCGCGGTTGAGCCCTGATTGTCAGAGCACCTGCTCAGGAGGAACGGGCCTTCGCGCATCGACACTCTGCTTGGTCAGCACGGCGGTTGCGGGTTGAATCGGGCGCGGTTGAGCCTGACTGGCAGAGCACCTGCTTAGGAGGAACAGACCTCCGCGCGGCGACACTCTGCTTTCTTGGCACGGCGGTTGCAGGCTGGATCGGGCGCGGTTGAGCGACTTCGCAACGGAGCAGGTAGAGGTCGACGAGTTCGCGTAGCGAGGGAGCGTTGTTCACATCGGCATGGACGCTCTCGTGACAGACGAAGTAAAGCGAATCTGTACGGGACATAAACAGTCACCCGAACACAGCTAGCGAGCCTGGCGTCTGGCGGGCCGGAACTTGACCAGGGTCCAGCCATCACCCATTTCCTCGAACATGGCGACGAGTGACATCTCGTTCTGGAGGTCGTCGAGCAGGCAATCGACGACGTTCGAGACCATTCGGATGCCTTCCTCGAGATCAACGAGGGCATAGACGTACGGGACACCCTCGAGGAAAGCCGGGTTCGCGGGCTGGCGGACGATCGTGAATGAGTAGAGGCGTGCGCGCCCGCTCACCTCGGCCCACTTCCATGCCTCCCGGAGGCATGAGGGACAGGCGGCCCGCGGCGGCCAAAAGAAGTCGTCGCACGCGACACACTGCGGGACGACGAAGCGGTGCTGCTGTGCGGCCTCCCAGAACGGGCGCGTGAGTGCCTCGTTCGCGGGGCGGGGCCCGGGTTTCTTAAACTCAGGCATCAGAGAGTTGCTGCCGATCCGAGTACGAGGGTGGTGACGACGCTGGCGATGCCGCCGTTGCCGTTCACGAGGCAAAGGTCTGCCTTTGGCACCTGGCGCGATCCGCCTCGGCGCATGATCTGGCGAGCGGCCTCGACGACGTGGCGGAAGCCGCCAGCGCCTGTAGGCTGGCCACCACCGATCTGGCCGCCATCCGTGTTAATGGGGAACGTACCGAGGTAGGTGGTGTCGGTGTCCTGGTAGAACCCGCCGACCTCGCCCTTCGGACAGAGCCCTGCGTCTTCGATGCACATCATCACGTAGATCGAGTAGCAGTCGTAGAACTGTACGAACTCGATATCGGGCGGCGCGTAGCCCGCCATCGCGAGGGCAAGGGGTGCCGCGATCGCCGTGGGCGAGACCGTGATGTCGTGGCTCGTGCGCATCGTGTCGTTCGTGACCACCGGTCCGCCCACACCGAGGATGAAGACGGGCGGGTGCGGCAACGTCCGCGCTCGCTCTGCCGAGGTCACGATCGCCGCGTTCGCGCCGGAACAGGGCATGACGCCCTCAAGGAGGTGTAACGGGTCATTCGTCATGCGAGACGCAAGTACATCGTCGATCGTGATGAGGTCGCCGACCCAGAGTGCGTTGGCATTCTCCACAGCGTTGAAGCGTTCGTCCACCACGCACTTTGCGAACTGCTCCTGCGTGGTGCCGTACTGGAACATGTGCCGCTGCTTCATCAGGCCGTAGCCGCCGTTGGCAGCAATGACAGGCCCGTACGGCGCTTCCCACTCGCTGGCGAGCGTCCGAGGGCCCCCGCCATCGCGTGCGACAGCCTCGGCGTTCAGCCGTGAGCTGCTGGCTGGCCTCGACTCACCGAAGATGCAGAGCACGTTCGTGGCCAACCCTGCGGCGATCGCGGCTGCCGCGGTGGCGACCGCGCTGGCACCGTTTGCGCCGTGCAGCGTCATCGACGCGGTGTAGCGCGGTGTCAGGCCGAGTGTCTGGGCGACGAGCAGCGAGTTCGTGCTGTCGCCGGTGATCAACCCATCGATCTCGGCGAGTCGCATCCCGGCATCGAGGATGGCGTCACGGGCGACCTCGGCAAACAAGGAGAGCGTGCTGCGACCCGGATAGGTCCGCTGGGTCGGCAGTTCTGCGAACCCGACGATGGCCGTGCGACCTCGGATGGTGGAGTCGATCTGCTCCATGGGCCTACGTGCCGGTGTAGTGCGGGGGGCGCTGCTCGGCGCGCGCGGCACGTGACTCTCGAGTGTCGTTGACGGCCGTGCGCACCTGGCTGATGTGGTGGATCTCGTTGCGGAGTCCGTCCTCAAGGCGGCTGTCCATGTTCTGCTGGATGACGCGCTTCGCCGCACGGATGGCCAGAGGAGGCCATGCCGCGAGGCGGGTGGCGAGCGCCAAGGATTCGTCCATGAGGCGCTCGGGCGGCACGAATCGGTCGAGCATCCCGAGCCGGTAGGCCTCCTCACCGTCGATGTCACGGCTGGTGCCGATGACATCGAAGGCTCGGCTGTAACCGATGATCCGGGGCAGCAGCCAGGACATGCCGGAGTCGGGCGAGAGGTTGCGTTCGAGGAACATCGCACGGAAGCGTGACTGCTCGGAGCCGACCCGCATGTCGCAGGCGAGCGCGAGACTCATGCCGGCGCCCACACACACGCCGTTCATCGCTGCCACGACGGGCTTGTCCAGGCGATAGACCGCCATGGCCTGATCACCCATCCATTGATACTGGTCGAGCCGCTCCCGCTGGGTCGCTGGTGGTGGCGCGACACGAGTGGCTGCCTCGGGGGTAGCGGCGCTGACGTCGGCCCCCGAGCAGAACCCGCGGCCCGCGCCGGTCAGGACGATGGCGCGCACCTCGTCATCTGCCTGAGCCTCGGCGCACGCGGCCATGAGGTCGTTGTGGAGCGGCCGGTTCATGGCATTCATCCGCTCGGGGCGGTTGAGGGTGATCACGACAACGTGATCCTGCCGGTCGTAGATCAGGTGCTCGTACGGCACGCTGCCTCCTGCAATCGACACCCTCGATGACTCGTGAGGCCGTCGACACCGCCGGGTCCGGCGGGGCCGGTGGGCCTCGAAGCGAGTGCGGTGCGCACCTACTCCTGCGGCGAGAGGCCCCACTCGATGGCGTTTCGCACCATCGTTTGGAAGGCTGGCTTCTCCCACGAGCCGCGGAACACGCCGGGCATCGAGGGCCACTGGGCCTGTGTGGTGTTGTGGCCGAGGGCGTAGTAGACGATGGTGCCCCGCCCGATCTGACGGCTGTAGCCGAGCACCCTCGTCTTGCCGTCCGGTAGCAGAGCCGTGTCCTTCTCGACGTAAAAGCCCCGCTCGGGGGTGAGGTCTGGTCCGAGTTCAGCCGTGAGCAGGACGTGCGTGTCTTCCGGGTGCTGGATCTCCAGCATGTACGGCTCGTCACGCGTCTCGAAGGAGGTGGGGACGCCCTTCATGAGTGGGTGCGCGGTGTCTGCGACGTCGACACGGAAGTCACGCAGTGGTGGGTGGTTCAGGAAGAAACCGCCCAGTAAGTCGTGGTAGGGGAGTTTCACCATCTGCCGCTGACGCTTGCCCGGGACCGGCGCCGCGCGGCCGCCGCTGCTCCCGTGCAGGCCGAACCAGCGACCACCGGCCTCGATCCAGCCACGGAGCCACTGCGTCTGTTCCTCGCTGGGGTAGGGGCCAGCGGTGTAGGTGATGAGGAGTTGGCAGTCCGACAACCACTTCTCGATGTCGGCGTAGTCACCGCTGAGCGTGGTGTAGACGTTCTCCATCGATCCGGTGACGCCCAGCAGCTGCAGGCGGGCGTAGTCCATGTCATGGAGGGCCGGCGACCCGACCGGGAATCCACCGAGGACGAGGTGTGCTCGTCGAAGGGATGTCTGCGCCATCTCCGGACTCTCTCTCTGCGCCCGCAGGCGCACCCACTCGACCGGGACCGTCTATCGCTGGAACAGGGTGATCGTGTCCCGGATCGCCATGTTGCTCACCTTGATGTGTGGGAACACTCGCGCGACGGCATCGGTGATCGGGCTGATGTCCGCGAGGTCAGGTCGCCCGGGCGTCCCGATGAAATTGTCGTGGTGGCTGAATATTACGTGCCGGGGGCGCAGGAGGTCGCACTCGCGGACGACGAAGTCTTCCATCGAACCCTGTACGGGTTCGCCGTCGATGTTCCCGCGGCCAGCCGCTGCGAGGAGTGCGACATCCGGCCGGAGGCTGCCGTAGATGCCAGTCCAGTAGCCCATGCTGTCCTGGAACAGGATGGTGCCCTCCGGTGTCTCGATGAGGAAGTCGAGCACGCCGCCGGTGCTGTCGCTGGTCGCGACGGAGGCCATCATCGCGCGGTGGTCGAGTACGTGCTGGGCCATGTCGCCTGCCCGCGCCTGCTGGCCAGCAGCCTGCTGCGCGGCCTTGTCCTGCTCGGTCATGCCGAGGTCACCGGTCACCGGGATGCCTGCGTTCGCCATGCGGGCCCACACACACGAGTGCAGGCTTGGGAACACTCGGACACTCACGTCGTCGGAGAGCTTGAAGCGCTCGCCGCCCTGCGCTTGCCACAGCTGTGAGCTATCGACGCCTCGTTCGCGGAGGATGCGCGCGGATTCGTGCGAACAGATCACCCGAGCGCCGGTGTTCTTCGCCACGACGTCAGCGCCGGCGAGGTGATCCCAGTGGCTGTGCCCGATCAGGGCGAAGTCGGCTTCCTTGATCTGGTCGGAACGGATGCCTACATCCGGCGCGCTCGGGATCCGGTCGACGAAGGTGTCGAGCATGACGACCATCGAGCCGATTCTGAGGCGGTAAGTCGCGCAACCCAGCCATTCGAGCGTGACGGTCATCGGGGTACCTCCAGTGCTGCGGTGACTCTAACCCCGCCGTGCCCAGGGGTTGGTCGCCTCGTTGAAGACGTCAGCCAGGAAGTTCAGCGACAAGAGCAAGGCGGCCAGCATCATGCCGGGGAACAGCGGATACCACCAGGCGATGCGGAGGTAACTCCGCGATGCGTTGATGAGCCCTCCCAGCGACGCTGCCGGCGGCTTGTCACCCAGTCCGAGGAAGGAGAGGGAAGCCTCCAACAGCACAGCCGCGGCCATCGCCAGAGACAACTGCGTGAGCAAGGGGGGCAGGGCGTTGATCGCGATGTGGCGGAAGATGATCCGCACCGGCCTTGCTCCCAGCGTGCGTGCGGCCATGACGTACTCGGCGGTGCGTTCCGAGAGCATCTGCCCTCGTGCCATGCGGGCGAAGATCGAGAAGTCGAGGAAGGCGATGGCGATGCCGACGTTGACGACACCAGGCCCGAGCACGGTGAGGATGCCGAGCGCGAGCAGTAGCCCGGGGAACGCGAGCATCGAGTCCACAAACCGCATTGCCGTCGCGTCGATCCATCTCCCGGCGTAGCCGACGGTGAAGCCGAATGACGCCCCTGCTGCGGCACCCACGGGCACCGCCAAGTAGGCCATGGCGAGGGACGAGCGCAGGCCGAACAGGGTCCGTGCAAGCAGGTCGCGCTGGAGTTCGTCCACACCGAACAGGTGTTCCCGCGAGGGCGGCAACAGTTTGGTGCCTGCACTCTGGGCAGTTGGGTCGCCGGACAGCACGTGGGCGAACACTCCGGCCAGCAACATCAGTAGCAGGACGCTGATCGAGAGTGCGCCGCGAGGGTCTCGCAGCATGCGCACCAGCGTCTTCACCATTGGAGATTGTGTGCGCTCCGGCTTCGCGGCAAGTTGTTGGGGCAGGGTGGTCATTGGACGCGCACCCGCGGGTCGATCATCCCGTAGGCGACGTCCGCCATGAGGTTGACCACGATGAAGATCACCACGAGGAACAACAGCATCCCCTGCACCACGGGATAGTCCCGAAACTCGATGGCCTGAACGAGCGTTCGCCCAAGGCCCGGGCGGGTGAACACAGTCTCAACGACGATCGCCCCGGTCAGCAGTCGCCCCACCTGCAGGGCGACGACCGTGACGACGGGGATCAGTGCCGCGCGCAGGCCATGCTGGATGATCACGCGGTGCTCCGGGAGGCCCTTCGCCCTTGCCGTCCTGATGAAGTCCTGACTCATCACTCCCTGCACGGAGGTTCGGGTGTAGCGCGCCAGCACGGCTGCCGATCCGAATCCGAGCGAGAGGGTTGGCAGGATGAGCGGTCTGAAGGCCGCAACGGGATCCTGAAAGATCGTCGCCCCGGAGCCGACGATGGGTAGCCAGTGGAGCTTCACGCCGAACAGCCAGAGCAACACGATGCCCATCAGGAAGTTGGGGATGCCGATCGTGACGCCGGTGAACCCCGCGAGCAGCCAGTCCCACCTCGATCCCGGATGCACACCCGCCATGACGCCGAGCGGGATGCCGATCCCTACTGAGACCACGAACGCGCAGAGCGCCAGTTCAAGCGTGGTGGGCAGCGCGAGGCGCATCAGGCGGGTGACGTCCAGGCCGCGCTGGAGAGAGACCTGCAGGTTCCCCCGCATGGCGTCTCCGACCCAGTGCACATACTGGCGGGGGAGTGACTGGTCGAGCCCCAGCTGGTGGTTGACCCGCTGGAGGTCGGCCTCGGTGCCGTTGGCACCAATGAGGTGGATGCCCGGGCCGCCTGGTACGAGCCGCACAAGCGAAAAGACCGCCATGCTGACGAGTACCAGGACAGGGACTGTCTGCAGCAACCTGCGGACGACGAACATCAACATCGCATCCTCGATGCACGACTACAGAGACGCTGGCCGCCCGATGTTAGCGGGCGGACAGCTGCATCAGGACTACTT
>SCVR01000356.1 GCA_004296805.1 Dehalococcoidia bacterium | reverse complement strand
GATCGGCTTCCCCCAGCCGGCGCTGGCGGATCACGATCGCCTCGGTCTTCGTGACGCGTGGGGCGCGGCCAGGCATAGGCCGGCCTGCTACTTGCCCCCGGGGCGCTTCTGCCGACCGCCGGGGAGGTTTTTCTCAATCTGGGCGAGGATGCCAAACACGATGCCGGCGAGTGCGCACGCGCCGATGGTGTACGCCGGGTTGGCCTGGAGATTGCCTCGGTAGGCCGTCGCCGCCATGAAGATCACGAAGAACACAATCGCCCACCGCGACCAGAGGGGGAGACGCGCTGCCGCCGCGATCAGTCCACGCACCTTAGACCTCCTGCCGGAACTCGAGCGCGCGCCCGAGCGTGACGTCATCAGCGTATTCGAGGTCGGCGCCGGCCGGGAGGCCGCGAGCCAGTCGTGTCACACGGATCCCGAGCGGCCGCAGCAGTCGCCCGAGGTACATCGATGTCGCTTCGCCCTCAAGGTTGGGGTTCGTCGCCACGATGACCTCGGCGATGTCGCGGTCGATGTCCCGGATGCGGGCAAGCAATTCAGCGATCTTCAGGTCCTCGGGGCCAATGCCATCGGCTGGCGAGATCACGCCGTGCAGCACGTGGTAGAGCCCGTGGAAGCCGCCGGTCCGCTCGATGGCGACGACGTCGAGGGGTTCCTCAACGACACAGATGATCGTGCGCTCACGACCGGTGTCGGAGCAGATCCGGCAGGGATTCTCGGTCGTCACGTTCTGGCAGCGGCTGCAGAGGACGATGGAGCGCTTGACCTCCATCAGGGCCTCGGCGAGGTCGCGTGCCTCCTCCTCGGGTGCCCGCAGCACGTGATACGCAAGGCGTTGGGCGCTCTTCGGCCCGATGCCAGGCAGTCGGTGGAACGCGTCCACCAACCGCGCGATGGGGGTCGCGCCCCCGCCGGAAGGGTCACGGAAGTCATTCACCGATCGGCTCCGCGCCCTGCTTCATGGCCTCCTCGACGAGGTGGCTGCGTGTCGGACGCGCAGTGGGGACGTTGCCGGTGTTCCCGAGTTCCGACCACAGCACCACGTCGACCTCCACAGGGTGGCCGAGCGCCTCGGTGATCGCCGCGGTGAGGGCCTGCATGACCTTGCCCCCATCCTGGTTGCGGGCCTTCTCGACCTGAGGCCCGTGCGGGAGTCCCACTTCGACTCGCGCGCCATCCGCGGACTTCGGGTAAGCGATCGCGAACAGCGCGCCCACCGGCCGCGAGTACGCGCGCATGGCCTCCTGCACCTGGCTCCAACGCTCCTTCAGTGCCGCGAGGTCAGGCGTCGCCTCACCTCCGCCGACCGGCGCGAACTCGCGCGCTGGTGCCGTAGCCGGAGGGGGCGTGGCCGCCGCAGGAGGAGCCTGTCGGGGCGCAGCGGCCGCTGCAGGCTTCGCTGTCGGGCGCGGTCCGGCCGTCGGGCGGGGGGCGGGCCGTGCAGGTGCCTCACCAGTGGATGACGGTGTCGCAGGGCGTGCCGGAGCCGCCCGAGGCGCGCTCGGAACTGGCGCGGGAGCAGCGGGAGCAACGGCCCCCACACCGGTACAGAGCGATGCGAAGGCAATCTCAGCAGGGAGCGAGTCGTACGCGTCGCCCGCAAAGTCGACGGCTGACAGCGCCTCAAGCGCGGCAACGATGTCCCCCACTGAGGCATCGACGGCGATGGCATCGACCTCGTCCGCCTGCGCGTCCGCGAGGCCCAGGCGATCGCCCGCGCCCGCTTTGAACATCAGGAGGCTCCGCAGGACAGCCACCGTGTCGCGGAGGAAGGCGCGCACCTCAATGCCATCGTCGCGGGCTGCCGCCAGCAGATTGAGGCCAGCCGTGAGGTCGCGGGACACAACCGCGCGCGCGAGGCCCGCCGCACGATCGTCGACTACCAGCCCGAGGCCCGCGCGTACATCGTCAAGCGTGAGTGTCGTGCCGTGGAAGGCGATCAGTTGGTCAAGCAAGTTCACGGCATCGCGGAGCGAGCCGGTAGCCTGCCTCGCGATGAGTTCGTAGCCACCCGGTGCCACCTTCAGGCCCTCACCGGCGCCGATCGTTTCGAGGCGGCCCACCATGGCCGCTACTGAGATGCGTCGGAGGTCGAAGCGCTGACAGCGAGACAGGATGGTGGCGGGAATCCGATGCGCCTCGGTCGTCGCCAGGATGAAGATGACGTGCGGCGGCGGCTCTTCCAGCGTCTTCAGCAGCGCATTGAACGCCGCGTCCGTCAGCATGTGCACCTCGTCGATGAGGTAGACCTTGTAGCGACCGGCAGCAGGGGCGTAGCCGGTGCCTTCTCGGAGGTCGCGGATCTCGTCGATGCCGCGGTTCGAAGCAGCGTCGAGCTCGATGAGGTCGATCGCGCGTCCCTCGTTGTAGGAGATGCAGGATGGGCACTCCTCGCAGGGCTCACCCGCCTGTGGGTTGGCGCAGTTCACCGCCTTGGCGAGGATGCGGCCCGTGGTGGTCTTGCCGGTACCGCGAGGGCCACAGAAGAGGTAGGCGTGCGCAGGCGTCCCGGCGGCCACGGCATTACGCATCGTGGTCGTAACGGGGTCCTGACCGGCGACATCGGCAAAGCGACGCGGCCGCCACTTCCTGTAGAGGACTTCCTGGGCCACTCGGCTCCCGCGACGCGGAGGGGAGTTCCGCACGCTCACCCCGAGTGTATCAGCGGCCTCAGGGCGGGTCAGGCGGGGTGTCGCGAGCGAGATTAGTCGGTGTGGGCGGGGCCTCGACGCTTCGCCGCACCATGGATGTGCGTCCCAAGGCGACGCTCCTCACGCTCCTCCATGTCGCGCGCCTCCTCCGGCGTCTCGTGGTCATAGCCGAGAAGGTGGAGGACGCCGTGGAGGACGATGTGTTGCACCTCCTCATCGAGCGTGATGCGTGCAGACTTCGCCTGACGCCCCGCGGTCTCGAGCGAAATGGCAATGTCACCGAGGTAGCGGCCTTCCTCATCCTCGAAGCCCTCGGGCACAGGGACAGCCTCCCCCTCGTCGTAGGGGAACGAGAGGACATCGGTCGGCGCATCCACGCCTCGATGTTCGAGGTTCAGGGTGTGGAGGAAGGTGTCGCCGGCGATGCGGAGCGCCAGCGCGGTGCCGGCCGGCTGATCCTCATCGCGGAGCACTTCGCGGACGAGGCGGCGCAGGGCCACGAGGTCCACCTGGCCCCTCTGGGCCGGCGCGACGCGGATGTCGAGCGGGTAACGGGCGGCGGGCACCTCGGTGCTCGCCTACAGCAGCGCGGCGGCAGCGTCCTGCGCGGCGTGGATGAGCGGCGAGGGGTCGAGGCCGAAGAACAGCACCCCGAACGTGGCGGCCGCGAGCACGAACTGGACACCCCCCGGTGAACGGACCGGCGTCATGTCCTTCGGGTCATCGAGCAGCATCGTGCGCACCCAGCGGAGGTAGTAGAAGGCGGAAATCGCGGTGTTGAGGACGGCGAGGGCTACGAGGGCCAGAAGCCAGCGCTCACCGGCCTGCACCGCCGAGTTGAACACGTAGACCTTCGCGATGAAACCCGCGGTGGGCGGAATGCCGGTCAGTGACACGAGGCACAGGGACAGCACCACGGCGGCGATCGGCGCACGCTTCACCAGTCCTGCGAAGTCCTCGATCTGCTCGGAGCCGAGGCGCTCCGATACGACGCTGACCACCACGAACGCGCCGATGTTCGTCGCCGCGTAGGTGCCGAGGAAGAACAGGACGCCGCTCGCGCCGTTCGTGCTCCCGACGGCCACGGCCGCGAGGCCCACTGCGATGTTCCCGGCCTGCGCGATGAGATCGGAAGAGC
>SCVR01000355.1 GCA_004296805.1 Dehalococcoidia bacterium | reverse complement strand
TAGCGTCATCTTCACTTGAATCGTCCCGGTGTCAGTCAGCGTCACCGCGGCTGTCGCGGTGCCGACTTGCTGACCGACAATCAATGGGACCGCGCCGACCGTGCCGGCGAACGGAGCGCGCAGGACTGTGTCCGCCACCTTCTGCTGCGCGGCGGAAACCGCCACCTCCTGGGTCCGGATTGCCAACTGCTGCGCTGCGAGGTCAAGGGCATCCGGGCCACGCTGGAGGGCGACTTCCCTGGCAACGGCTGACTTATAAGACTCGCGCGCGTTGTTGAGCGCCAGTTCAGCCGCGTACCTGTCAAGATTGTCCGGTGGCTGGTCCAGCTGGGCCCGCTTTGCCTTCGCCTGTTCGAGCGAGGCCTTGGCGGTTGTCACGGCCCCCACCGCGTTGACCCAGGCGTTGTTGTTGTTCACCAGACTCGTCGCGGCACTCAGATAGGCAGCAGGCAGGCTGTACGGGGGGCCCATGGCCTGCTGGATCCGAGTCACCACATCTGGAGCGAGCGGAATCCCCCGGAGATCGGTGAAGCACGGTTCGAACGGCAACAGCCCGGTGAGGTCGCAGTAGGTATCGAGAGTCGACTTGAGTGACGCGTACGTCGATTCAACCGAGCGCTGCGCACTGTCGAGACTGGCCTGAGCCTGGACCACAGCGAGGTCCGCCGCTGCGAAGTCTGTCGCTGTCGGTGGACGCTTCAACCGTTCCAAGGCGATCTGTGCGTTCTGCACTGAGATGTCTGCCGAGACGACGGCCTGATGTGCCGCCTGTTGGTCCTCAGCCTTGACCGGCGCCTGTAGTTGCGCGAGTTTCAGCCTCGCTAGGTCCAGGTTGTTCTGGGCCGTCTGCAACGCCTGTTTAGCATCGGTGTCATCGACTCGCGCAAGCTGCTCGCCTGACTTCACTGCCTGGCCGATGACCACGTTCACTTCGGCGATCCTGCCAGCCACGGGGAACGTGAGGTTCACGGACGCAGTCGAAGATGCGGTCCCCGGTAGCGTGACGGTGGTGGCGAGGGTACCGCGGGCGGCTTGTGCGGTCTCCACCGCGGGTGGCGGTGCAGCCTTGTCACGGGTCAGATACCAGCCAGTACCGCCCGCCACGGCCACCACGATGCCGGCCGTGGCGCTTAGCCGAACTGCGCGCCTTCCCGCACGACCAAAGATGCGGTTCAATTCGCCCAGCCGCGCCATACGTCCACCTCTGCCGCGCCCATGTCTGAGTGCGTCAATGCCCGCCGCCTCGAAACCACCCGATAGTACGTTCGAATCGTTTGGGTTGCGTTTGCCCATTCGCACGAAGCCAGTCGCGGGCTGCGGCGGTCGGGCGGGCACAGGGGCCCGGAGGTGACATCCAGCTTTGGCTAGGCGAGCGTTCCGAGGCGCGGGTCCGCGGCAATCGCACCTCGAGCGTCCATCTGGCCGGTCGCGACCGCCTCAATCGACGGCCCAAACTCGTCCATCTGGAAGACGGCGAACACGAGGTGCTGCGACAGCAGCGTGGTCCACGTCTCCTGCGCTCGCGGAAAGATCCCGATCGCTCGGAAATAGAGCAGGCCGTCTGATTCGCGGATGCAGAACTGCCCCACACTCGACACGTTGTTCACGGCGAGCAGGAGCCGCGTGAAGTCGCCTCGGCGGGAGGCATCGGGAGCGTCCACCGGGAAACGGCAGAAGAACTGCACCAGGTCGGCGTCCGGAAGGTTGTCGCCAAGGCCCTCGAAGACCGTGATCAGTACCCACCGCTCGCGACCGAGGCGGTCCGGGCTGACGCGCACCAGCAATTGCGTGGGCTGACCCTCGGCGTTGAGCGGCTGGACCTCGTACGAGTACCGAGGTAGCTCCGCAGCAGCATGGTCGATGATCGAGTGGGCCATGGGTCTCCGCAGGAATAGGCCGCCCAGACGGGGCATAGTGCCTGATCCCCGCCAGAGTATCGGCCCCCTCAGGCTCCGCAAAGTCCACCACTGCCCACACAGGCCCCTCGGGAGTCGCCTCCTCGGAGGCGGCTGGTCAGGCCAGCCCAATACCGCCACGTCGTTCACGCAAGTGGCACCACACCCTGACCCACGCGCGCTCGAGATTCGACTTTCAAGCGCTTGGGCGCGACTATCGAGGAGTGACACTCCACGACGAACTCATGGCCAACAACGCGCGCTACGCCGCCGAGTTCTCGGCAGGCGCCCTGCGGGTTCGGCCGCTTCGCCAGATCGCCATCCTCACCTGCATGGACTCCCGGTTCACCGCACAGGGGGTCCTGGGGATGCAACTCGGCGATGCCCACGTCATCCGAAATGCCGGCGGCCGGGCCTCGGACGATGCGATCCGTTCGCTTGTCCTCTCTTCCACGGCACTCGGGACACGCTGGTGCGTGGTGATCCACCACACTGACTGCGGGCTGCTCGGGGTCACCAATGAGGAACTGCGTGCCCGAGTGGAGGCCGCCACCGGCGCCCGGCCTGACTTCGACTTCCTCCCGATCGCCGACCTCGACTCGAGCGTGCGCGAAGACGTGGCAGCGCTCCGTGCCTGCCCCTATTTCCCACCCGACTATCAGGTGCTGGGGTTCACGTATGAGGTCACGACTGGCCGGCTCCGCCCCGTCGACTGACGACGAACCGCATAGGGTAGGCTCGACGCCAAACGCGACTGGGGGACGGGACGCATGGACCTCGAACGGCTGATCGAGTGGGGCAGCTATACCGTCCTGGTCGCGATCGTCTTCGCCGAAAGCGGGTTGTTCATCGGTTTCGTGTTGCCCGGCGACTCACTCCTGGTCACCGCCGGCGTCGTGGCACAACGAGGGCACCTGGACCTGAAGATCCTCATCCCGCTGCTCATCGTCGCGGCCATCTCGGGCGACGCCACGGGCTACTTCATCGGCAGGCAGGCGGGGCCTCGGCTATTCGTCCGGGATGACGCGCGCTTCTTCAAACGGCGGTACGTCACCCGCGCGCGGGAGTTCTTCGACCGTCACGGCGGTAAGGCCATCACCATCTCAAGGTTCATGGCGATCATCCGCTCGTTTGTCCCCTCGGTCGCCGGAGCCGTGGGGATGCCGTACGGGATGTTCACGCTCTACAACGTCGCCGGCGGGATCCTGTGGGTGGTCTCGATGACCCTGGCGGGGTACTTCGTCGGAGAAGCCGCCGCGAAGTTCGAGTACGCCCTGATTGCCGTGGTGTTCCTGCTGTCGTTCGTACCGCTCGTCCACCTCATCCGCGAACAACGGCGGGGGAACCGCGAGGCTTAGGCGCGCGCGATCGCCGCAACCGTCGCCCCGGTCAGACGCACGAGGTCATCTGGCGCGAGTGCAATCTCCAGGCCACGCCGCCCCGCGCTCACGTGGATCGTGTCCAGCAACAGCGCGGATTCGTCGATGACGGCCGGGAGTCGCCGCTTCTGGCCCAATGGGCTGATCCCCCCGACCACGTAGCCGGTGGCCCGTTCAGCCTCGGCGGGTGGAGCCATCTCGGCCTTGCGGCCACCGGCCGCACCCGCCAACGCCTTCAGGTCCAACTGCCCCGTGACCGGCACGATGCCGACGACCAGCCCTCCGTCCACCTTCGCGACGAGCGTCTTGAACACGGAGTCCGGATCAAGCCCAAGCGCCTCCGCGGCCTCGACGCCGTAGGCGGGCGCGCGCGGGTCGTGCTCATACGACAGCAGTACGTACGAGACGCCGGAGGCCTTCACTGCATCGACCGCTGGCGTCATCGATCCGACCTTCGAGGTCACTGCCGCCGACCGAGGCGAGCAACCGATCCAAAGATTTCAGAATCTCCGCCACAGGAATCCTAAAGGCCTCGTCCGTAGTCTCAAGACATCAAGAGCAGCTCCCACAAGCGGCTCGGATGGAGAACTCGATACATGATCGGTAAGACCAAGATCTTGACAGGGCTGGCAGCCGTTGCCGTCATCGGCTCGGCCGCAGTGCCGTTCGTGGCATCCGCCCAGCAGGCCGGTATCCCGGCGCAGACCCTGCCCGCCACGGCCCCAGACCACGGTGGACCTCGCGGCACGGCGCTCGCGACCGCCCTCGGTGTTACCCCGGAAGCACTCACCAAGGCGATCGAGGCTGCCCGCGCGGCCACGCCCAAGTTGACGGTTGACCAGTTCAAGGACAAAGCCGCGCGCGACGCCAACCACACGGCTTTCGAAACGGCACTGGCGACCAACCTCGGCATCACCCTCGAAAAACTGCAGGCCGCAGAGAAGTCCGCGATGCCCGCCGGCGGCGAACACAAGGGTCCGGGAGGCCCCGCAGGCCCGGGCAGCATGCACGGCCCCGGCCACGAGGCGCTCGCCAAGGCGCTTGGCATCGAGGTCGCCACGCTGACAGAGGCGGAGAAGGCTGTTCGCGACAGCCTGCCCAAGCCGACGCCGGGCACACGCCCTGACAAGGCGGCGATGGACGCGCTCAAGACCCAGCACGACACGGCGCTGGCCGCCAAGCTCGGCATCAGCATCGACGCCTTGAAGGCCGCGCAAACGAAGGTGCGTGCGGAGGCCGAGGGCCAGCACCAGGCTCGAGAACAGCAGATGCTTTCGACGGTACTCGCCAAGGCCGTCGCGGACGGCAAGATCACCCAGGCGAAGGCTGACGAACTCAAGGCGCAGATTGCCGCTGGCGGCGACTCGGCGAAAGCGGCCCGCGAGAACCTCAGAACTCTCCTCGGGGCGCCGGATCGCCCGCAGCGCGGCCCAGGCGGCCCAGGCGGACACGGCGGTCCCCGGGGCGATTCGAACCACCAGGGCCCAGCGAAGGCCGGCACACCCTCGGCCTAGCCGGGAATGGACTGCCACAGGAGGACGCCCGCGCGGGCGTCCTCCTGTGTGCCACGGACAGACCAAACGCTGGGCGATGCCCATCGTTCCTTCTGGTGAAGCCGCCCGTCCAAGGGGCATCGAGAAGGACATACTGAACATGCTGAACAAGACCACCTGGTTCTCGGTCGTCGCTGCCTCCGCAGTCCTCGGCTCCATGGCGATGCCGATCCTGGCGTCCGCCCACGAGCCGGACGCCCGCACCGAGGCCACCGCCGCGGTCACGGCCAAGCCGGAAGTCAAACACGAGAAGATCCTCGGCAGCCACCTCGCGACGGCCCTGAACGTCACCCCGGACGCCCTCGCGGCGGCTGCGAAGGCGGCACGTGCGGCAGTCCCCACACTCACCGACGAACAGAAGAAGGACCCCGCTGCCCGCCTGGCGCACGAGGCTGCCCTTGAGGCGGCGATCGCCCAGCAGCTCGGTGTCACTACCGACGCGTTCAACGCAGCACAGGCCGCGGTGAAGGCCGAACAGGCCGCGAAGAAGGACGTGCGCCGCGCGGCAGCGGAGGACAAGGCGGAGGCGCACTTCGCCAAGACCCTCGCCCGCCTCGTGAGCGCCGGAGTCCTCACCCAGGCCCAGTCGGACGAGGCACTGGCCCAGTTCAAACAGGGCGGTGACGCGCGCGAGTCGGTCATCAAGCGGCTGCGAGTACTCCTTCACGACGGACACGAGGACAAGCGCGACGAGAAGCGCATTGCGAAGGACGACAAGAAGAAGGGCGAGCAGCGCGAACAGAAGCGCCCCGGCCTGGAGCGGGCTCCGGGCCAGCGCGACGGCAAGGCGCGCTAACCAGAACGCCTCGCCCCCCAATTGCGAAGGCGCCCTCCCCTGGGCGCCTTCGCAATATCCCCCGTCAAACGGAAGATCTAGGCGAGACGGCGGAGGGTGTCCTGGTGGACGGTGACCTGGACCACCAGCAGGTTCGGGCGTTGTTCGGCCGCGGTCTGGATCTGCTCCGTCGTGCGGTTGTGAAGCACTCGCGCCCACCAGTGACGAGGCCGGAACTCCGGCACGAGCACGAGTACCGGGTCACGTGGGTCGGTGGCCACGCGATCCACGTACGCCAGCAACGGGCCAACGAACGTCCGGTACGGCGACTCCACCACGACGAGCGGTACGTCTGGCACGAGGCGGGCCCATCGACGCTGGAATGCCTCGACGTTCTCATGGCCCTCCCGCGCAATATGCACCCCAGTCACGTTCGAAGAGAGGCGCCGTGCGTACTGGACAGCGCGCCACGAGACTCGGTTCAGATCACGCACCGTGACTACCACAGGCTCCATACCCAGGCCAGCCGGGCGCGGTAGTGCGCGGGCGTCTTCGTCCGGCATCAGGGAAATCGCTGCGACCTCTTCATAATGCGAGTGGATGCTGTTCAACAGCCACACCATCAGCGGGACGAGGATCAGGACGACCCATGCGCCGTGTGTGAACTTCGTGGTGGCAACCACGACCATCACGACGCCGGTCATCGCGGCGCCGATGCCATTCACCGTTGCGGCCCGCCACCATCCCGGTTCGCCGCCCGTCCGCCAGTGGCGGAACATCCCGACCTGCGACAGCGTGAACGCCACGAACACGCCAATCGCATACAGCGGGATCAGGCGGTGCGTGTCTGCCTGGAAGAGGACGATCACCACACCGGAGACCACCGTGAGCACAATGATCCCGGTCACGAACGTCAGCCGGTCGCCGACGTAGGCGAACTGGCGCGGCATGTAGCGGTCTTCCGCCAGGATCGAGGCGAGGCGCGGGAAGCCGTTGTATGCCGTGTTCGCGGCTAGGATCAGCACCGTCGCAGTCGTCGCCTGCAGGAAGTAGTAGGCGATGCTCCCGTCGCCGAAGATGGCACGTCCGATCTGCGAGATCACGGACTCGTCGTGGACCGGGACCACGCCCAGCCGCCACGCGAGGAACGTCGCGCCGACGAAGAAGAAGGCGAGGATCGCGCCCATCTCTGCCATCGTGATGCGGGCGTTTTTCGGGGCTGGCTCCTGGAACGCGGTGACGCCGTTCGCGATCGCCTCCACGCCGGTCAACGCAGTCGACCCCGAGGCGAAAGCACGGAGCACTAGTACCAAGCCGATGCTGGCCGTCGCCTCAAGGTGCTCCTTCGGTGGTGC
>SCVR01000354.1 GCA_004296805.1 Dehalococcoidia bacterium | reverse complement strand
GTGTCGGCCCGTTCGACGATGGCAGACATCGAGCCTTTCGATCCCGGGATCTTCGGGTCGGCGCCATAGGCATGAATCTGCGACTGCTTGGCCTCGCACGCGTCGTGCTCGGCGGTCATTAGGGTGACCCGGCCGTGCGTGTCGACGATGCGCGCCAGCGCGAAGGCCTTCTCGACGCCATAGCCGAAGATGGCCCCGAGCATCTCGATCACGTAGTCGTAGGAGTGGTCGTTGTCGTCGAGCAGGACGAGGCGCCAGAGGGGCTCGGGCACGACCTGGGTGTCCTCATCGGCGACGATGACAGGGCGCACCGTGGGACGCACGGTGGGGGAAGCGGCACGTCGGGCGACGGACGGTGTGTGGGGCATCGATGCGATCCTACGCGGGACTCGCGGGATGATGGGCAGGGTGTCCGAGCCGTTCGGTTGTCGTCCGGGGACGGCTCCGGTATGACCGAGGCACGAGATCCGAAGGGGAGCGCGTTGGCAGAACTCGACCACCCGCCGCTGGGCGTGATCCTCACCGGCGGGAGGGCGACGCGTCTGCGCCCACTGTCGGACGGGATGCCGAAGTCACTGATCCCCCTGCTGAACCGGCCGCTGATCGCGTATTCGCTCGACCTGCTGCACGACGCGGGACTCCGCGAGGTGGTGGTCGTCGTCGGTGCGCAGGACGACCGGACCGGGCCGGTGGCGATCGCGTCCGCGCCCGCCGGCATGACGGTGCACGTGGCGGTGCAGGAGGAACCTCGAGGTTCCGGGGACGCACTGCTGTCCGCCGGGGCGCACCTCGATGGCCGACACGTGGTGGTGGCGGCCGTGGACACCGTGCTGCACGGGAGTGCGGATGTGCGGGGGAACCTCGGTGAGCAGGTGCGCGCGTTCCTGGTGTCCGGCACGGACGCCTGGTACGTGCTGCGCGAGACGGACCGACCGCGGGAGATGGGGATCGTGGTGCTGGAGGAGCAGCGCGTCCTGCACCTGGAGGAGAAGCCTGCCGAGCCGCGTTCGAACCTCGCGCTGGTGGGGATCTGGATGGTGTCGCCGCGCGCCGTGGAGCGGCTCCGCACGAACCCCACGGAGAGCATCCGCGGGGAGATCGAATTGAGCGGCACCCTGGCGACCATGCACGAAGAGGGCTTCCCGATGGGCGGCGCTGAGTACCACGGGCACTGGCTGGACACTGGCACGCTCGCGAGCCTGCTGGCGACGCAGCGCGCGCTCCTCGATGCCCCGGCGCTGGTGGCGCCGGACGCCGTGGTGGAGCGCAGCACGCTGGGGCTCAACGTGGTGGTGGGTGCGGGCGCCGTCGTGCGTGACTGCACCCTGCGGGATGTCCTCGTCGCGCCGGGCGCGCAGATCGAGGGCGTGGTCGCGAGTGGCGAGGTGATCACGGCCGACGGCACTCGGACGCGGGTGTGACGTCCGAGGCTCCCCACGACGCCGAGGTGATCGTCGTCGGGGCGGGCGCGGTCGGGCTGGCCATCGCGGAGCGACTCTCCCGGACGCGCTCGGTACTGGTGGTCGAGCGGCACGAGGGCTTCGGGCGCGAGACCTCCTCGCACAACTCGGGCGTGGTGCACGCCTCGATCTACTACGAGACAGGTTCGCTCAAGCACACGCTGTGCTGGGAGGGGAACCCGCTCATATACGAGTGGGCGGACTCCCACCACGTCCCCGTCCTGCGCTGCGGCAAGCTGATCGTTGCGCTGTCTGAGGAGGAGCGGGGTGGCCTCGACGACGTCTGGCGGCAGGCGACGGCCAACGGCGTGCGCGGCATCGAGCGGCTGACGCGCGAGCGGGCGCGGACGCTGGAGCCGAACGTGCCGACGGTGGAGGCGATCTGGTCGCCTTCGACCGGCGTGCTCGACCAGGCGGCGCTCGTGCGGTCGTACGAGCGCGCGGCGCGCGAGCACGGCGCGCTCGTCGTCTATCAGCACGAGATTGAAGGCGCGACGCGGATCGCCGGTGGGTTCCGCCTCGACCTGCGGGACGCGGACGGGCAGCGCAGCAGCGTGACGTGCGCGACGCTGGTGAACAGTGCGGGGCACGGTGCACCGGCGATCGCTTCGGCGCTCGGGTATCCCCTCGACGGCGGGACGCACGAGGGGGTCGAGGTGCCTGTGCTTCGCCAGCGCGCGAACAGCGGGCGGTACTACGACATCGTGGACCCGGGCGTGGCGCGGATGATCTCGAGGCCGGTGTACCCGCTGCCGGAGCACCAGGCAGGCGGGCTGGGGCTCCACCTGACGGTGGACACGGACGGCGGCGCGCACCTCGGACCGTCGACGGAGTGGTTGGCGGACGACGCGGTGCTGGACTACCGGCAGGCAGACGAACCGGAGTGGCGGGCGCGGTTCCTCGAGGCCGGCCGGCGGTTCTTGCCGGGGCTGCAGGCTGACCAGATCGCGCCCGGCCAGGTGGGCTACCGGCCGAAGATCCAGCGGCCCGACCAGGGGCTCGTCGATTTCCTGATCTGGCATGACCGCGGGTACGTGCACCTCGGGGGCATCGAGTCGCCGGGCCTGACGGCGAGCCTGCCGATCGCGCGTGTCGTGGCGGAGGCGCTAGCCTGAGGGTATGAACCTCCTCGAAGACCCCGGGAAGTACTACTGGAAGTGGCTCGCCATTGGCGGTGGCCTGCTGGTGGTCTACGGGATCGAGAAGGTGATCCGGGTCTTCCTCCTCTAGTCACCCTCGCCCTGACCCTCGACACTTGCGCGCGCAGGTACACATACCGTCCGTATCGGACGGTACGATGCCGGCCGATCCAGCAGCGGCGGCGTCCACCGGCCATGCGGCGGCGGGGACGACTGCATTCGAGGAGGCCTTACATGGTCGACCGATTCCCGGTGGAAGCCGGGCACATCCTGTTGTTCGCCCGCGCAGTGGGCGACAAGAACCCGATCTACTACGACGAGGACGCTGCCAAGAAGACGGAGCCCGGCGGGATCATCGCCCCACCGACCTTCGTGCAGGCCTCGGCACAGTTCGAGCCGAACTACGGCCTGCGCCCGAAGATCGGCGAGCGCTGGCACGGCTCCGGCAAGACTCCGAGCGGCAGCAATGCGGAGCCCCCCGCGGAGCAGGCGCCGCGGGGCGGTGGCGGCGGCGGTTCCGGACTGCACGCGGAACAACACTACGAGTACCACAGACACCTGAAGCCGGGTGATGTGCTGCACTCGGTGAACAAGCCTGGCAAGACGTGGGAGGCCGAGGGCCGCCGCGCGGGCAAGTTGAAGTTCTCCGAGTCGATCACGGAGTACTACGACCAGAACAACAACCTCGTGATCACGGCGCGGTCGGTCGGTGTGCAAACCGAGCGACCGGTCGCCCAGGGTTAGGGGGACCTCGATGGCGCTCAAGGCGAGCCAGTTGAAGGTCGGTGACAAGCACGAGGCGGTGGTGGTGCGGGAGTTGAGCCGCACGCAGATCGTGCAGTACGCCGGAGCTTCCGGTGACTACAACCCGCTGCACACGGACGAGGTGTTCACGACGCAGGTCGCGGGGTACCCCTCGATCTTTGCGCACGGGATGCTCTCGATGGGGCTGACGGGGACGATGCTGACGAACTACGTGGGCGACGGTCGCCTGACGAAGTTCGGCGTGCGGTTCGTCTCGCAGGTGTTCCCCGGCGACACGCTCACGGCGAAGGCCGAAGTGGAGGCGATCCGCTCCGAAGGCGGGCAACACTTCGTGGACCTGAAGCTGAGCACGGTGAACCAGGACGGCAAGGAAGTGGTGCAGGGTAGCGCGTCCGCGCGTATCGACCCGTAACCGGCTCTTCGCCAGCCGGCTGAGATCGAGGGGCGGCCACTCGCGCAGATCGCGCGGGGACCGCCCCTCTGCTATCACCCATCGATGGCCCCAACCGACGACCTCACCGACCTCGAACGGCGATGGCGCACTCTCGCGCCTCCCGAGGCGAGCGACGTTGCGCGCGCCGTCTATCAGCGCACACGGCTGTGGACGAGCGGGAACCTGCCGGCCGTCGATGTCCCCTACGACCCTCGGCGCGAGGACCACTGGGCGGCCGCGGCCCGCATTGCGGACTACGCGTCCGCGCTCCGGGACGCCAGAACAGTCATCGACATCGGGCCGGGCGACGGGTGGCCCTCGATCCCGCTGGCGCAGGCGCTGCCGGAGGCGCGCGTGATCGGCGTCGACCCGGCGTCGCGGCGCACCGAGGTATGCACTGCGAACGCGGTGCGGCTCGGTGTGACGAACGCCTCGTTCGTTACGGCGTCTGCCGACGCGATGCCGTTCGCGAACGGTGCGGTCGACCTCGTGACCGCGGCAGCCTCACTGGAGGAGACGCCGCGGCCTGAGGCGGTATTCGACGAGGTCGCGCGGGTGCTGCGTCCCGGCGGTGTGCTGCGCGCGTCGTACCAGGTATGGCGGTTGCCCGCTCCCGAGATCGAGACCGTGGCGCTGACCGAGGCAGTCGACGGGCTGCTGTACGTCTACGCGCGCCGCTCGCAGTCGCCCGCGCGCGAGCGGAGGTACCTGCTGCTGCTGCCTTCGGAGGGTGCGGCGGCTGACGTGCATCGCGAGGCGCTGATTGCGAGTGCGGAGGAGCCGAGGGCGTACGGGGAGACGCTGCTGCGTCCGGGCTCGCCGCTTGGTGTGCCGCTGCTGGAGCGGCTCGCGCCGCTGGCGACGGCGTCGATGGTGGTGGAGTTGCGCCGGTGGACGACGCCATGGCTGGTGGAGGCGCTGGGCGCGGTGGGCTTCCGCGAGGTGCGGGCGACCCAGCACTCGGGTGACCTTGCTCGGGCGGTAGCGCGGCGTCTCGTCGCGGCGGGCGCCATCGACGGCGTCGCGGGACAGTTCGAGATGCTCACGCGCGCGATGGGCGAGGCGGCGGCCTCGTTGCCGGGTGAGGAAATGGTGACCGCGGTACGGTAGGCGCGGTGGACCTCGGAGGGTGGGATGGCAGAGAAGTTCCTGAGCGCCGCGCCGACATTCCTCGTGAGGGATGTGGAGCGCACGGTCGAGTGGTACGAGGAGATGCTCGGGTTCGAGGTCGTCACGCTGATGCGGGGACACGGACCGGGGCAGGACGACGCCGAGGACGGGGAGCACGAGCACACCGGGCCGGTGGCGTTCGCCATCATCCAGCGCGACGACGTGGCGCTGATGCTGGCGCTTGCCAGCGAGCCCGTCCGCCCCAACCGCGAGGTTGCGGGGGCCTCGGATGCCCTCGACCTCTACGTCTGGATGGAGAGCGACGAGGCGCTGGGCGCCTTCCATGCCGACTGCGAGGCGAAGGGGCTGACGATCGTGCGACCGCTGGAGCACACCTTCTACGACATGGTGGAGTTCGCCGTCGCCGACTGTGACGGGCGGATCCTGACCTTCGGGGCGTAGCCCTCGGTCGGTGCGGGGGCACGACGGCCTCCGGTACACTGCGGCCCGCCGCGGATCGCGGCTGCCGAGGAGACAGCGATGCCCGGACCGCTCGACAACATTCGTGTGATCGATCTGACGAACGGCCCCGTGGGCGGCATGACCACCATGGTGCTCGCGGACTTCGGCGCGGACGTCATCAAGGTCGAACGGCCGGGTGGTGACCCCTTCCGCTTCATGCCCTCGGCACCGATGTGGCTGCGGGGCAAGCGCTCCGTCGAACTCGACCTGAAGCGCGAGGTGGAACGCGAGCGTCTGGCGCAGCTGGTCGAGACGGCGGACGTGGTCGTGACGTCGTTCCGCGGGCAGGCGGCAGTGGACCTCGGCTGCGACTACGACGTGTTGGCCTATCGCAACCCCGGCATCGTCTACTGCAACATCTCCGGCTTCGGGCCCTACGGGCCGTACGTCGGCTACCCGGGGTACGAGGGCGTCGTCGCGGCGAAGGTCGGACGGATGATGTCCTTCTCGGGGACGGCGCCGCGCCCGGGGCCGCAGTTCGCCGCGGTGCAGGTGGCATCGCATGCGGCCTCGCAGGCGGCGATCACCGGGATCATCGCGGGCCTCGTCGCTCGCGAGCGCCTCGGATACGGGCAGTACGTGGAGACGAGCCTATTGCAGGGGTTGATGTCATACGACATGGGCGGGCTGCTGATGGCCTCGCTGCGTGAGCGCGAGCCGGAGAAGTGGCCCGCGCCCCCCGCGCCGACGATGCCGACGATCAACTACCACCCGGCCGCGACGAAGGACGGCCGGTGGATCCAGATGGGCAACCTGCTGCAGCACCTATTCGACAACTTCGTTGCCGCTACTGACATGGTCGACATCTACGCGGACGGGGAGCACGAAGGGTCGCCCGCCACGTGGAAAGAAGAGGTACGCGAGGCGTTCCGTGACCGGATGCTGGCGCACATGCGGACGAAGACCATCGACGAGTGGATGGAGATCTTCATCGCGAACGGCGGCGTGGTGGCGCACCCGTACCACACAACGCAGGAGGCGCTGGACGACCCGGACGTGACGGCGAACGGCCACGTGGTCGAGGTGAAGGACCCACGCGGGTCGCGGCTGAAGTCAGCGACGTCGGTGATGGAGGCGGTACTCGGCTACTTCGGTGAGACCAAGCACGAGCGTCCGCCGATGCGGGAGATCGGGTTGGTGGCGCGGCTGACCGAGACGCCTGGTGCGGTACGGGGCGAGATCCCGGCCGTGGGCCAGCACACCATGTCGATCCTCGGTGAGCCAAAGCGTGTCGCGTGGCGCTCCACGGTCGGGCAGCAGCCCCCTGCGGCTGCGCTCGAAGGCGTTACGGTCCTCGACTTCTCCACGATCATCGCGGCACCGCTCGGCTGTTCGCACCTCGCCGACCTCGGAGCGCGGGTGATCAAGATCGAGCAGGTGGGCGGCGACCCGTGGCGGTGGATGGGGAACGGGTCGCTGGGCGCGCTCAAGACCAACGCCGGCAAGGAGAGCATCTCGATCGACCTGAAGGACCCGCAGGGGCAGGCGATCGTGCACGCGCTGATCGCGAAGGCCGACATCATCGTGCACAACTTCCGGCCCGGCGTGCCGGAGCGCCTCGGTATCAACTACGAAGAAGCGAAGCGGGTAAACCCCGGCATCGTCTACGTGAATGTGAACGGCTACGGGCCGGAGGGCCCGGGCGCGCACCGTCCGGCGACGCACCCGATCCCCGGGGCAGCCCTCGGCGGGGCGCAGTATCAGGCGGGCGGGATGCCGCCGATCTCGGACGACCTGAAGGTGCTGCGCGAGGGCGCGCGTCGCCTGTTCAAGGCGAACGAAGTGAACCCGGACCCCAACACCTCGGCGGTAGTGGCGACGACGGCGATGCTGGGCCTGTGGGCAAAGCAGCGGACGGGCAAGGGCCAGGAGATCTTCATCGACATGATGGGGGCGAACGCGTACGCGAACGCGGATGACTTCTTCTGGTACGAAGACCGCGAGCCTCGCCCCGTCATCGACGAGGGCATGCACGGCACTGGGCCGCTCTACCGGCTGTACCAGTGCAAGGAAGGCTGGGTATTCCTCGGGATGATGCTGGAGAAGGAGTGGGTGCGGTTCTGCCGACGTATCGGCAGCCCCGAACTGGCGGTCGACCCGCGCTTCCACACGCGCGAGGCGCGTGAGGCGAACGCCGAGGCGCTGACGCACCTCCTGGCGGAGTTGTTCAAGACGGACACGGCGGACGAGTGGGAGAAGCTCCTGACGGTGGCTGGCATCGGCTGCGTGCGCGCAGACGGGCCGGTGCCGGCGGAGTTCTTCTTCCGCGACGAGCAGATGAAGGTGAACGAGTACACGGCGAACGTGGAGCACCTGGGCCTCGGGACGTACCGGCGGCACGGGCCCGTGGTGCGGATGCGGCGTACGCCCGTCCGGTTGGGTGTCGGGCCGATGTCCGGCGAGCACACGGGCGCGCTCATGGCCGAGCTCGGGTACACCGCAGATCAGGTCGCCGAACTGCGCGCGAAGAACATCGTGTGGAGCGAGCCGGGCGTTGCCGCCGCGCAGGCGACGAGGCAGGCGTAGTGCCCGACCGCCATATCGAGGTTCGCGCCCCCAGCGAGGCAGAGAACGCGGCGTTCGACGCGGTGGCGCACTACGTCTTCGCTTCGTCACCGGAGGATGTGCGGGCATACGCGACGCAGCCGGTCCCGCTGGCGTCGGCCATCCGCCTCGGTGTGTATGTCGACGGCAACGTCGCGACGACCTACGCCTGGATCCCGTGGCAGGTGCGCCTCAACGGTCGGCCGACCTCGATCCCGGGCATCACGGCCGTCGGGACGTACCCGCAGTTCCGTCGCCGTGGCCATCTCCGCAGGCTGATGGCACGGGCGATGGAGGTCCACCGCGAGCGCAACGAGCCGATCGTGATGCTGTGGGCCTCGATGGGTGCGATCTACCAGCGCTTCGGCTATGGGCGGGGCTCCGAGGCGGTCAACTACAACGCGGACCCGAGATACATCGGACTGCGTGAACCCTTCAACTGGGACGGCGAAGTCCGCCTGATCGATCAGTCGTCCGAGGCGGAGCGAGCGATCGCGGAGCGCGTGTACGACGAGTGGGCGCGTCCGCGGAACCTCGTCCCCATCCGCGATGCCACCCGCTGGACGCACCTGTGGTGGGAAGCGCAATGGCGCGGGTTCCGCGTCGCTGTTGCCGAAGACGCCGCCGGGCGTGCGCGCGGTTCGCTCGTCTACAAGGCCAGTGAGAACCACGTGCCGAGCGAACCAGGCCCTGACCAGACGATGGAAATCCGTGGGTTCTTCGCGCTCGACCTCGATGCGCGGCGCGCGCTCTGGCAGTACGTCCGTGCGCATGACCTAGTCCTGCGCGCGAAGTTCCTCATGATCGATCCGGACGACGCGATCCAGGACCTGCTCCTCGAACCGCGCGAGTTGCGGCGGTTCACGGGTGACGCGATGTGGGTGCGCATCGTCGATGTCCCGCGTGCCCTCGAGGCGCGCCCGTACAGCGAGGCCGGGGCGCTGACGTTCCGGGTGCATGACGACCTGGCGCCGTGGAACGACACCACGTGGCGCTTCGAGACGGACGGGGAGCAGACGCGTGTGGTCGAGGCCGCCGGCGCGACCGCGGACCTCGACCTCACGATCAACGCGCTGGCGTCACTCCTGACGGGGTTCCGATCCGCGACGCGCATCCAGCGCGCCGGGATGCTCTCGGGCGACTCGGGTGCGGTGCGCCGCGCCGACGCGATCTTCGCGACGGCGTACGCACCGCATATGCCCGAGGGGTTCTAGCCGAGCGGAGCCGGATCTAGGCGCGGCGGTCCAGCCAGGCCATCGCCTCGCGTGCGAACGACGCCGGCTGGTCGCCCTGCACGGAGTGGCCCGCCCCCTCGATCACCACGAGTTCCGCGTCCTTCATCGACTTGACCATCTCCGCGGCCGCCTCGGGCGAGAGGATCTTGGAGATCCCTCCGCGCATAAGGAGCGTCGGGGTCGTGATGGCACGGACGTCGGCCCAAAGGGACTCGCTGCGCTGCTTGGCCGCGGCCTTCATGGCGGCCTCGTCTACGGCCGCTGGGCGCTCACGGTGGGCCTGCTTCCACGTCCAGCCCTCGGCGATGGGCTTGAGCGAGTGCATGAGGCTGTACTTCAGGTGGGCCGGCTTGCGCTGCGGGTTGAACTTGACGGCGCGCTCCAGGAAATCCTCGAAACGGTTCATGGTCTCGGTCTCGCGGCGGAAGGCTTCCATCTCCATGAGGCCTTCCTGCATCGTGACCGGCGCGATGTCCACGATGATCAGCCGGGAGAGCCGGTCAGCATGTCGTGCGGCGTAACGGATTGAGTTCATCCCACCCATCGACATGCCGCACAGGATGACCGTGGGGAAGCCGAGGTGGTCGATGAACGCCTCGGTGTCCTTCAGCATGAGGTCGCTGTTGTCCTCGTTGGCCTGCGACTCAGGCGTCCACCCGGTGTCGCCGTGGCCTCGCTGGTCGGGGGCGATGACGTGGTACCGGTCGCGCAGCAGGAGGGCGGCCATGTCCCAGGTGTGGGCGGTGAGGCTGCCGCCGTGCAGCAGGACCAGTACCGGGAGGTGCGCGTTCCCCCAGTCGACGTAGTGGAAGTCGATGCCGTTGATCTTCGCGGTGTGGTCTGTCGGCTGGACGAACTCGCGCGGCTTCAGGCCGATCGCGTCAGCGCAGGCGCGCATGTCATCGAGGTAATTGGCGAACGGAGAGGCGGTGGTCATCGGGCGGTCCCTTCGAGTCCTCGCAGATGTCGAGGCGCGCGGATGCTAACCGATCGAGTGGGCCGCTGTGTCAGGACCGCCGTTAGGCCTCGGGTGTGACGCCGAGCACCTGCTGCGTCCAGAGGGCGAGGTCGCGCAGGCTCTCGTTCGCAATCTGGTGGCCCATGGGGTACTCGCGGTAATCCGGCTTCGAGATCGGAAGAGC
>SCVR01000353.1 GCA_004296805.1 Dehalococcoidia bacterium | reverse complement strand
GACCGTGATTGGCCCGAGTCAGTAAACCGCATCACGACGTTCGCAATCGCCTCACTGCCGCTCCTGTTGCTGCTGGTGGTCGACGACTTTGCTGGTGTCCACCGGTTCCTCCTCGTCGTTGCCACTACCGGTCTCATCCTCCTCGGAGTCTCGCTGTTCCTGGTTGCGGCGACACCCGGCAACGTCTACCTGGTGCTTGCGATGGCCTACTCCGTGGTGTTGTTCGGGTACTCGACAGTCCGTTTCGGCCTCGCGGCCCGGGCGTCGGCCGGGATGTCTCAACGACGCTTGCAAGCGTTAGTCATCGGCGGCTCGCTACTCGCATTGGCGGTTGCCAGCGGCAGGCTCAGCATCCTGATCGCCCAGCAACAGAGTGAGTGGGCGGGCCTGTCACGCCTCGCCCTGTTTGGAAGTGCGATCGCCTACGCTGCCGGCTTCATGCCGCCACGCTCCTTCCAGACAGCATGGCAAGCCTCACGGTTGCAGCAGTTCTTGGCCGAAAGCACGCGGGCCCCCCGGGGCTCACTGGGAGAGCTCGTCACCGCCCTCGAGGACAGCATCTGCCCCATGGTCCCCGATCAGAGCATCGAGATCGCCCTCTGGGATGACCGAGCTGGGCGTCTGCTAGTGCGTCACCGCGCCGATGCCCGTTTGCACGTCCTGGACAACGAACCGGAGCCCGTACGTCAGGCATTCGAAGCGCAGACCGCATCGTTCGTTCACGATGCGGAGCGCAGCGACCCAGCCAATGCACTGCGCTACCGGACGTTGGGCGTGCGTTCGATCATGATTGCACCCATCACGGTCGATACCCGCCGGCTGGGTGTCCTGGTCGCGATCGGGGAGCGTCCGCGGCTCTTCGCTGAGGACGAACTCGCTACCCTCGAACTCCTGGCGCGACAGGTCGCCATCTTGGTCCGTGACTTCGGCCTGCAGAGCGAACTCACAGCGTTCCGGGCACATGAGGAGGCGACGGGCCTCAAGGACGACTTCCTCGCCGCGGCCGCACACGACCTGAAGACCCCGTTGACCACGCTCCTGGCCCAATCACAACTCATGCAGCGGCACGCCCTGAGGGACCCTGACCGTCCGACGGACATCGAGGGGATCGAACGCCTGATCCGCGAGACGCAGCGGATGCGGCGCCTGGTAAACGACCTCCTGGACGCAGCGCGCGGGGACCAGATTGGCTTTGTCGGCGAGCGCGTGATGACTGACCTCCACGCGCTGATCGTGGAGGTGATCGCTCAGGTCCCAACGGGACGATCCATCTGCTTCGAAGGAGTGCCGGTCCAGGCTCCCATCGATCCGAACCGCATGCGGCAGGTCCTGGCGAACCTCCTGGACAACGCCATCAAGTACAGCCCTGACGGCGGCGACATCGACGTGACGCTCAGGGCAGATGCCGGCGAGGCTGTGCTGAGCGTGGCTGACCATGGCATCGGGATCGCCGCTGACGAGATCCCGGCGATCTTCGAGCGGTTTCGCCGAGCCGCGGGTGTCCGCCAGGGCAGCATGACCGGCTTGGGACTGGGCCTCTACTTCTGCAAACGCATCGTCGAAGAGCACGGTGGGCGGATCTCAGTCGAGAGTGCCGTGGGCCGTGGTAGCCGGTTCGAAGTCCGTCTGCCGCTCGTTCCCCCGGCCGATCTGGCCAGCGGGGATCGGCCGGCCGCCACCCCCGTGCGTGATCTCTGACCTTCCAAGGTCGGGCCAGCCACGAACTTGATAGGGAATCGCGATCACCGCCCGCAGCCTGTTACCCGTCCGAAGGCGGGCCCACGCTACGTTCGCTGAGTATCAGGTCGACAGCGACCGGAAGTTACTCAGTGACTGATGGATACACCGGCACGCCCCGCCCAGTCCGCCCTTCCCGCTGCAGGTCGCCAGGCACTGGCCCTTGTCTCCCTCGGTGTTGTGCTCCTCGCGCTGGTTTTTGGCGTGGGGGCTCAGGGCACGGACGAGGCCAACCGCCACTCAACCGCGTCCAATGCACTCACTCCAACACCATCTCCCTTGGCGCCTCGGTCCGGAGGCCCATTCACGACTCCGGTCGACTCAGCCGTCGCGCAGGCAGCACAGGATCGGGCTGGGCTCGTGGCTTCCCTCGTGGTACGGGCCTCCCGACAACGCCCTTATCTCACAGCGATCGGGGCTGACGCCTCTCGAGCCACCGAAAGCAAAC
Organism: Dehalococcoidia bacterium; assembly: GCA_004296805.1. Lineage (GTDB taxonomy): Bacteria > Chloroflexota > Dehalococcoidia > UBA2979 > UBA2979 > SURF-43. The sequence goes on along the minus strand of SCVR01000353.1, from coordinate 2,951 downwards.
CGCGACGCGTGATCGTGGCGGTCGTGGACTCCGGCGTCGACGTGACGCATCCGGACTTCGTCGGACGCATCTGGGAAAATCCCCATTGGAGGGACGGCGAGCCGGCCCCATCAGACCTTGCACTGGACTGCCCTGGAGACCGCAACGGTTGTGCCTTCGTGTCCTCCGCGACTGCCGCGACCTCGTGCGGGTACCAGACCTCGGGCCCGTCCGGAAACGTAAGGGATGACAACGGTCACGGCACGTTTGTGGCGGGCGTCGTCCTTGCTGCCGCGACGAGCGGGCTCGGAGGGTCTGACGCGGGAGACGTCGATGTGCGGATCCTCCCCGTCAAGGTGTTGGACTGCACGGGTGCGGGACGTGCGTCTCAGGCCGCAGCAGGTGTCCAGTACGCAGCCCGGGCGGGAGCGCAGATCATCGTGCTGGCGTTCAGCGGAGACACAGACTCGCCAGCACTACGTGCCGCGGTCGATGAAGCACAGCGGACGTTCGGCGCACTGGTCATCGCTGCTGCCGGCAACGACGGCGGCACGCAGACGCAGTTCCCGTCCGGCTATCCGACCGTCCTCGCCGTCGGCGGGACGGGTGACCTCAATACGAGTGGGCAGGTGGACTATCAGCGCAGAGCCCCCTTCTCGAACATGAGCGACAGTGTGCTGCTGCTCGCCCCAGCTGTGGCCATCCTCGGGCCAGTGCCACGGGCGCTCTGTGGACATCGCGACTGGACGTGCCTCGATGGAGGGCCGTACGCCTTCGCGTCAGGAACGTCGTACGCAGCAGCCTTAGTGGCGGGCTCGTCCGCGCGCCTGCTCGGGCTGCATCAGGGACTGGTCCCCGAGGCGATGCGACTGCTGTTGACCTCGACGGCCCGCCCGATCCTCGGGATGCGAGCGGAGCAAGTGGATCTCGGAGCGGCCCTCGCGCTCGCCCGAGGCTGGCTAGATGAGGCGCCTCGCGACGACCGCTCCCTGGGCGTCCGTTAGCCGGCCGAGCATGCCTCAGGCCGGCAGTGCCGCCTCGGGATTGCGCGTTCCGACAGAACCAACCGTGATCCGAGGGTCCAACCTTCGCGTTCGCATCGTCCCTCAACGCTCCACGGTGCTACGACCTACCGCGGCACCGACCGAGGATGAGGGCGGGTCGTCGTGTCCCCATCGCGAACCCCGAGCCGCTCCACCGGTTCCAGATGGACGGACTTCCGGGGGCGCGCTGGGCGCTTCTGGATCGCCTCATCGGCCGCTGCTAGGTCGGCGAACGAGGTCCGTTTCAGTTCGGTTGCGAGGGCGTCCCGAGCGCGCCCCCATGTCTCGTGTAACGGGCAGGTCTCATCCCAGTCACAGGGACCACCCCGAAGGACGCATCGCGGTGACTCCAGGGGACCTTCGGCAGCCTCGATGACCTCAAGCACGCTGATGGAGGCGGGGTTGCGCGCGAGCGCGTAGCCGCCGTCCGGCCCAGCAGTCGCCAGTAGCAGGCCTCGGTGGACGAGCGGCGCCAGCAGTTGGGGCAGATAGCGCACGGGGATGTCCATCACCGTGGCGATTTCGCGTGCCTTCCGGCGCCCGTCGCCGTAGTGCCGTGCCAGGTCGATGACAGCGCGCACGGAGTAGTCACCGCGGCGCTCGAGTGCGATCTCCATAGTCACCTCCGAACGTTAAGTTCAGCACTTGACGACACCGCTGAACCATACCACCCTGTGATTGTGTAGTGCAGCACTACACAATGGCCCTCTGGAAGACCAGTTAAACGGGGGGCGCGGCCGGGTGATTCGGGCCGAAGTCGGCCCACGCGCGGCATCACCAGCACTAGTCCGGCGGGGCCGCCGGTGCGGAAGGACAACGGAATGCGTGCGATGAGTTGGGGTCGGGCTCTTGCGGTCGCCGGGTTGTTGGCCTCGGCAGTGGTGCTGAGCGCATGTAGCTCAGGCGGTGAGTCGAAGGAGAAGGGTGGTAGCGAGTCGAAGGCGACAGCCTCCGCTGCGAAGGCGCAGACAGTCGCGATCACCTTGAAGGACAACGTCTTCGAACCGAAGGACATCACGGTCGAAGAGGGCACCGTCACCTTCGAGGTGAAGAACACCGGTGCGGCGATCCACAACATGCACATCACGAGCACGCCCAGTGAGGGCAAGGACTTCTCCAGCAAGCCCATCATCGAGGCGGGTTCGTCCGACAAGTTCACAGCCACGTTCACGAAGAAGGGGATCGTGAAGTTCCAGTGTGACTTCCACCTCCCCGACATGGTGGGAACCATCACCGTCAAGTAGACACGCCGATGGCGATGTGCCTCGGCGAGGGGAAGAAGGCGTTGGAATGCCACTGACCAGACGGGAACTCATTCAGAACGGAGCCGTCGGGGCGGCAGCCCTAGCGGTGGGCGGGGTGCTCGGAAAGAGCATCGGGGGAGGCGCCGAAGACACTGGGCGCGGCGGCGGGGGAGACAGCGGCCTCGCCGGCCAGGCCCAGAAGGTCGCGGACTCCCGCAAGCTCAGTCCGGAGGACGTCACGCGGGCGGTGAAGACGTTCGTCGCGCCGGGGAACCAGCATGGCGATGAGTTCTTCCTGATCTCGTCCGGCGGCCACTCCGGTCAGGTGTTCGTGATGGGTGTGCCCTCGCTGCGGCTGCTGAAGACGATCGGTGTCTTCACGCCGGAGCCCTGGCAGGGACACGGCTACGGCTCTGACTCATCGAGTCCCGTGATCAAGGCGGGCACGTCCAACCCCGCAAGTGGGACGCTGACGTGGGGCGATACGCACCACCCGGCACTCAGCGAGACCAAGGGTGAGTACGACGGCCGGTACTGCTACATCAATGACCGCGCCAATGGCCGGATCGCGATGATCGACCTACGGGACTTCAAGACGAAACAGATCCTGGACGTCCCGAACCTGCAGTCTTCGCACGGCGGTGTGTTCGTCACGCAGGACACCGAGTACGTCCACATCTCGACG
>SCVR01000352.1 GCA_004296805.1 Dehalococcoidia bacterium | reverse complement strand
ACGGCGTCCGCGACGAGCGCGTCCAGCTCAGCCATCGCCATGCCGAGGAGGTCGCAGTAGACCTCGCGGTTGTGTTCGCCGACGGCGGGTGCGCAACGTTCGAGGGCGGCGGGCGTGGCGCTGAACTGGTACGGCGCGGCAGGTACCTCGATATCACGACCGAGCGCCGGGTGCGGAAGCGCGCGCCAGAAGCCGCGCGAACGGAGTTGTGGATCCTCGTGCAGATCCTTCATGTCGTTCACCGGCATGACGAGGATCCGGCGACGCTGGCCTTCGTGGAACAGCCACTCGCGAGGATGGCGCGAGACGAGTGCCTCGATGGCGGCGGCGACGTCTCCGCCGTGCGAGGCGCGGTAGGCGGCATCGCGGTACGCATCGTCAAAGACGGGGGAGTCGATGCCTTCTTCGCGCAGCCAGTCGACGAAGGGCTCCCAGCCGGGACCGGCGCCGACCGGGATGACGAAGGAGAGCCAGAGGCCATCGGCGGCGGAGAAGAGATTGCGAGAGGCGCTGGCGGCGAGGGGTGCGCCGAAGCCGGAACGCTTCGGGATGCGCTGATGCCAGGTGTAGAAGTTCGCATTCGCGGTCTGCACCGTCGCCATCGACATCGCTTCCTGCACAGAGACCTCGACGTGACGTCCTCGGCCCTCGGCATCGCGGGCGCGACCGGCGACGGCGACCAGTGTGGTGGCGACCAGCGCGGCGGCGGCGATGTGGTAGGCCTGCTCCGCGCCGGGAGCGATGGGCGGGTCCTCCGGGAAGCCGTTGAGGTACATCAGGCCGCTCATCGCGACGGAGACGAGGTCGTTGGCGCGGTACTGGGCCATCGGGCCCTCGCTACCGAACGGGGTGAGGCTCGCGTAAACGAGCGCGGGGTTCACCTCGGAGAGCGCGGCGTGACCGAGACCGAGGGCATCCATGACGCCGGGGGCCTCCGTCTCCAGCCAGATGTCAGCGACGGCGGCGAGACGGCGCAGCACCTCGACTCCGCGTGTGGTGTGAGCGTCCAGGGTGATGCCGCGCTTGCCAGCGTTGTAGTGAAGGTGGTGGAGGCTCTCGACGGTTGGGGCACCTTCGAGGAACGGGGGGCGGCGGCGGATGCCATCGCCACCGGGCGGTTCGACGCGGATCACGTCGGCGCCGAGTTCGGCGAGCATCCGGCCGGCGAAGACACCGGACTCGCCCGCCAGATCGATCACGCGGAGGCCGGTGAGCGGACCGCTCAACCTCGGACCTTCGCGGGCAATCGATGGCTCATACGGGTGTCCTCCGGCGGCGTATCGTAACGGCATGGCAGACACGCAGAACGACATCTACCGCAGGATCCTCGAAGAGACGCCGGAGGCAATGATCTGGGCCGACCGGGGCGGCAGGATCCGCTTCTGGAACCACGCAGCCGAGGAAGTCTTCGGCTTCACGGCGGCGGAGACCATCGGTCAGCGGATGGACATGATCATCCCCGAGAACCTCCGTGCCCGGCACTGGGAGGGGTACGACCGCGTCATGGTGGCGGGGCAACCCTCGCGGTACGGCCGTCGCGAGATGCTGAAGGTGCCTGCGATGCGGAAGGACGGCACCCGTGTGTCCGTCGAGTTCACGCTGCACGCGTTGGAGCATCCGGAGTTCGGACTGATCGCGGTCGCGGTGCTACGCGACGCCTCCGAGACCTTCGCGGAATTGCGCGACCTGCGGAAGCGACTCGCGGAGGCCGAGGCGCGCGCCGGGGACGCCCTCGTAGGTCGCTGAGCCTGCGGACTCTCGCCTAGCGCAGGTAGCCCAGCTCGACGGCGGCAGCGGTCAGTTCCTCGCGGAACTTCGGGTGCGCGAGGCCGATGATGCCCTTCGCGCGCTCGCGGGTGGACTTCCCCTTCAGGTTGACCGCCCCGTACTCCGACACCAGCCAGTGCACCTCGGTGCGCGGGGTGGTGACCACGGCGCCAGGGCGCAGTGTCGGGACAACGCGCGACACAGAACCCGACTTCGCCGTGGAGTAGAAGGCGATGATCGACTTCCCGCCCTTCGACTCGAATGCGCCGCGCGCGTAGTCGTGCTGGCCACCGGTGCCGCTGTACTGCGTGGTACCCATCGACTCCGAGCAGCACTGGCCTGTGAGGTCGACCTCGATGGTCGAGTTCACGGAGATCAGGTTGTCGTTCTTCGCGATGTTCGAGGGGTGGTTGGTGTAGGAGACGGGGTGCGCCTCGATGTAGGGGTTGTCGTCGAGGAACTCGTACATGCGGCGGGTGCCGGCGGCGAACGTGTAGATCGCCTTGCCGGGGTGGAAGGTCTTCTTCGAGCCGTTCGCCACCCCGGACTCGACGAGGTCGACCATCGACTCGACGAACATCTCCGTGTGGATGCCGAGGTCCTTGTGGCCCGTCAGGGCGTTGGCGACGGCGTTGGGGACGCCACCGATGCCGAGCTGGATCGTGGCGCCGTTCGGGATCATCTCCGCGATGATCCGTCCCATCTCGGTGTCCTCTGCCTTCACGGGCGGGATCGGGAGTTCAGCCAGCGGCACGTGGTTCTCCACGACCGCCGAGACCTCGGAGAGATGCACCCACGAGTTGCCGTGGACGCGGGGCATGTTGTGGTTGACCTCGGCGATGACGACGCCGGCCCGGGCGATCGCGGCCTTGTTAGTGTCCACGTTCACGCCGAGGCTCATGTACCCATGGCGGTCCATGCGCGAGACCGTCACCATCGTCACGCCGATATCGAGGTTCTCCTCCATCAGCCGGGGTATCTGGTGGAAGAAGGCGGGGACGAGGTGGGCCTGCCCGGCCTCGATGGCGCCACGGTCGACACCGCTGGCGAACAGCGACTCCCAGTGGATGCGGTCGCGGAGGTCGGGCGCGAGGGTGCTCCTGGCGCTGGCGGCGAGCGGGAGGAGCGCAGTCATGCGCACGTCCGTGAGGCCGCCCGCACGAGCACGGTCAGCGACCGCCTGCAACATGGCGGGCGGTTCGCCGATGGCACTGCCCTGGACGATGAGGGTGTGGTCCGGGATGAGTTCGGCCGCCTGGTCAGGTGTCCGCAGTTTGCGCTGGTACTCGGTCTGCCAGTCCATCGAGGCGCCCTCCACCACGCGCTCGTGAGCGCGGCGCTGTTATACCACCGGCCAGATCACCGGCGTCG
>SCVR01000351.1 GCA_004296805.1 Dehalococcoidia bacterium | reverse complement strand
GGTGCGCCATGGCGAGCGATGTCCGCCGCCTTTGCCCTCGCCAGGGGTGCGCCATGGCGAGCGATGTCCGCCGCCTTTGCCCTCGCCAGGTGTGCGCCATGGCGAGCGATGTCCGCCGCCTTTGCCTTCGCCAGGGGTGCGCCGGTCAAGTCCCAGGATGTGGTGTAACAGGACGTCATCCGCGCGCCTGGTTCGTCAGCTTGCCATGAGCAGCGTCGGGTTCACCTCCTCGTGGTCGATGACAGCGTCGATGAGGGCCATCGTCTCGGGCCGGAAGTAGCGCCGGCCGTCCTGCCACTCGTCATCCTGTTCGGCGAGGACCATCCCGACGAGGCGGATGAGACTGGCCCGGGTTGGGAAGATGCCGACCACCGCGGTCCTTCGCTTGATCTCCTTGTTCAGCCGTTCGAGTGGGTTGGTGCTCCGGATCTGACGGCGGTGCGTGTCGGGGAACGTGAAGTGGACGAGCAGATCGGGCTCGGCCCTGACGAGCAGCTCGGCAACCGCTGGGAACCGCTCGTGCAGGCCGTCGACGACGCGCCGCAGCTGGGCCCGGGCAGAGGCCTCATCGGGCTGTTCGAAGATCGAGCGGATGACCGTCGCGATCATGCTCCGGGCCGAGCGTGGGACGAGGTCCTGAGCATTGCGCGTGCAGTGCACCCGGCAGCGCTGCCAGGCCGCCCCGAGGAGCTGTTCATGGACCGCCTTGACCAACCCCCGGTGGTCGTCGCTGATGACGAGGCGGACACCGGTGAGGCCGCGCTCGACGAGGTCCCGGATGAAGCCCGGCCAGGCCGAACCCTCATCGTTGCCCGACGCCAGTTCGAGCCCCAGGATCCGGCGTTCGCCAGTCAGCGCGACACCGGTCGCGACGAGCGCCGCCATCGAGGTGACCCGCCCAGCCTCGCGAACCTTGACGTACGTGGCATCGAGCCACAGATACGGGTACGTCTCGTCGGCCAGCGAACGGTGCCGGAAGGTCTCGACCTCGGCGTCGAGGACACCGCAGATCCGGCTGACCTCGCTCTTGCTCATCGACGCGATGCCCAGGGCTTCCACGAGGTCCTCGACCCGGCGCGTGCTGACGCCCAGGACGTACGCCTCGGACACGACCGCGAGGAGCGCTCGCTCGGCCCGTCGGCGTGGCTCGAGCAGGGACGGGAAGTACGACCCGTCGCGGACCCGTGGGATCGACAGGTGCATGGTGCCCACCCGGGTGTCCCAGCGCCGATCGCGGTACCCATTCCGGCTGGTCAGCCGGCGTTCCGGGTCGCGCTCGCCCTTGGGCACACCGGTGAGTTCGGTCACCTCGGCTTCCATCACCGCCTGGGCCAATACCCGGACACCTTCACGCAGGAAATCGACATCACCATCGGCGACTGCCTTGCGCACGGTCTCGAGCACGGCCATCCTGTCTTCGGCCATCGTGGTCTCCCTTGTGTCGTCGGTTCACACTCCAACGACGCGAGGATGACGCGGTGGCCGTTTCTGTTCACGGCCGGCCCGCTGTTACACCAACTCTAGGGACGTGACCGGCAGCGTCTATGTGTGGTTGGAAAGGTGCGGCTGTCGCCGTCGGTCGAAAAGCGACCGCGGCGCCGGCGCCAGTGGGACGCGGCTTACGCCGCGGGAGCCTGTGCCGGAGGGCTCCTCCATGCCCGACCTGGGCGATGGCGGCGGCCGACCGGAGCTGGGTTACGACACCGATGCCGGTCCGGCCGCCTGACAAGACCCTAGCCCTGCGGCGGTCCGTTGTGAAGTGGGTTTAAGTGTATTGTTTAGTGTATTGTTTCCGGCCGAGATTGGGGGCTGCCTCCACGCCGGTCCGCGAGCGCGTCGGGGCCCGGCGCGCACTCGTACTCGCGTCTCCGGTTCCCCGGCCGTAGGCTGCGACATGACGGAGGTCGCGTCGTGACGATCCAGCCCAAGCAAGGCGACATCGATCTGCTCGTCCAGATCATCGACCTGCGGGACTCGGCCCATCTCGCCGGTCACACGGACAAGCCCTTCAACCTCGCCAAACTCAACGGCGGCC
>SCVR01000350.1 GCA_004296805.1 Dehalococcoidia bacterium | reverse complement strand
TTCATGCATGCCTACACGAACTCGGCCCATCCCACGGCCTCGGCCGTCGGCCTGCGCAACCTCCAGATCTTCGAAGACGAGGGCCTGCTGGCGAACGCCCAGGCGATGGGCGACCGGCTCGGCGAGGGGTTGAAGGCCAACCTCGGCCGTCACCCCCACGTCACGAACCTCCGCTGGCTCGCGCTGATCGCTGGCTTCACCCTCGTCCGCGACGCCGCCACGAATACTCCCTATGACGCCTCCGAGACGGTGGCGATCAAGGTGCAGCGCCACATGCGGGAAGAGGGATCGCTCATCACTCGGGTCGTCGGGGACAACGTCTTGTTCGCGCCACCGCTGAGCGTGAACGCCGCGGAAGTCGACCAGATCGTGGCCTCAGCGACGGCCGCCGTGAGGGCTGTGACCGGGGCCTAGCGGGCAGGGACACATGCCCGAACAACTGCTCACTTTCCCTATCGAGACGTGTTGACAAGCCGATCGCGGTTCTCTAGTCTCGGCGGCAGGAAAGGGGGTGATGCGCGTGACCGATGACAGTAGTCACCAACCGGGCCGGCCGCACATGGAGGTGGCCGAATCCTGACCCCCGGTCTTGAGTGACCACAAACGGAGGGGCGCCCATTGGGCGCCCCTCACGCATTTCCGGCGGTCATACCCGCGGTAGCCGCCACACTCCCTCGAACCGCACTAGGGTGCGCGCATGCCGTTCGACCACGCCCGCTACGACGCGCTCCGTCGCTCATCCCGCCTGGGCGCCGAGGTGGCATACCTCGAAGCGACCACATCCACGATGGACGACGCTCGGGCCGGCGCTGCCGAGGGACGGCCATGCGGCACCGCCTACCTCGCTGGTCAGCAGAGCGCCGGCCGAGGGCGTCAGGGCCGGTCCTGGGTCTCCGCGGCCTCTGCTGGCCTCTATGTGACCTACCACCTCTGTCCGACCAGAACCGAGGGCGCCCCACTGCTCGGCCTGGCAGCAGCGGTCGCTGCGGCTGACGCCGTGCAGGCCGTCTCCGGGCTCGCCGTGGACCTGAAGTGGCCCAACGACCTGCAGGTTGGGGGCAAGAAGCTCGCAGGCATCCTCGCCGAAGCCCGGCCACGGGCGGCCGGCGGCCTCGATGTCTTCGTGGGCATCGGCATCAACCTCGTGACGGCCTCGGAACTGCCCCCGGAGGTCGCCGCCATCGCCACGAGCATCGAGGGGGTGGGCGCGGTCGCGCCTGCGCGCGAGGTGCTGCTGGCGGCACTCTCGACGGCCTACGAGACCCGAGCGACTCAGGCCGAGACCGACCCGGCTGCCCTCGTTGCCGAGTGGCGGTCACGACTGGTGACCATCGGTCAGCAGGTCCGCCTCGCCACCCCCTCGGGCGAGGTCGAGGGCGAGGCCATCGATGTGACGCCCACGGGGGAACTGGTGCTGGCGCTACCCACTGGAGAGCGGCGTTCATTCGCCGCGGGGGACGTGACCACCATTCGTCGGTAGGTTGCCGATAGCGGAGTGGCCTCCTAGCCTCGGATCCACCATGCAGCAGACGCACCTCGTCCACGTCCACGGAAGCCACGCGCATGACGCGCATGGCACGCCGTCGTGCGCGCGTCTGCACCGCTAGCGATCCAACCGATCCCGAGCACGCAGAGCGCCACGACGGCAGGCCGTCGCGGGCGCTTCGTCGCGTCCGGATGGCCTCGACCGCCCGCACCGTCCCAGAATCGAGGCCCGTAGAATGACCGCAAACCCGACCACCGCCCGTACCGTCGCTGAGGAGCCGCCCATGCCCGACCGAGGCCTGCACAGCCCGGGCATGCGAGACTTCGGCCCTGCCGAAATGCGGCGGTTTCGCGCGGTCGAACGACGGTTCCTCGAGGCCGTCGAGGGCGCGGGTTACCTCGAAATCCGCACCCCGACGATCGAGCCGCTGCACCTGTACACGGCCGCCGGAACGCTTTCGCCGCAGGCACTGG
>SCVR01000036.1 GCA_004296805.1 Dehalococcoidia bacterium | reverse complement strand
GCACGGTCCCGCGTGGCGGACGTCGATGGCGAGCAGTCCGTCGAGCGCGCCCCGGCCTATGTGCGCGCACGAAGCGGTCGGCTGGTCGAGTCCATCGGGCGCGCGATCCTCGCGGGCGCGACAGCCGAGGAACGCGCGGCGGCTGGACTTGCCCAGCACTGGGTCATCGCCGCGGGTACGCACATCGGTCAGCGTCCGGGCCTGCTCACGCAGAGCCGCATGCTGGTGCCGCTGGAGTGTTCCAACCGCATCGAGGCACCACTGCGCCACTCGGACAGCCGGCTGGCGGCGCACTTCGTCGGCCAGCTGAAGCAGGAATGGGAAGACATCGACACGGGTCGGTTCTGGGTGCGCTCCCTGATCCCGATGGCGATCTCGGCAGCGTGGGAACGGAAGTTTCTGGGGACACCGCTCGAGGACCTCGCGGCGCGTGTTGAGGCGCGAGCGGTGGCGGCCGGTGAAGGGGCGACATCTGATGCGTGGCTGGCGCTGATGGAGGCGATCCGCGAAGAGGCGGGCGATCGTCGGGAGACGGGAAAGCCTGCGGCCGCGTGAGGCAGGTGGTCGGGGCGCGCGGATTCGAACCGCGGGCCTCTGCGTCCCAAACGCAGCGCTCTGCCAGGCTGAGCTACGCCCCGACCCGTTGATCGTAGTCGCTGGCGGCGAGGCCGCTACTCCGGCGCGATCATCGAGGTCTCCAGCAGGGAGTTCACCCTGAGTCGGAGGCCTTCTTCACCTTCGTAGATGCGCTCCATCAGTGCAGCGATGTCTCCGCCGACGGCCTGCCGGCGACCAGTCGCCGTGGCGAAGCGAAGCGCGCGTGCCGCCAGGCACGCGTCTCGGAGGGCACCGGCTAGGCCGGTCCGACGTCGTTCGATCAGGCCTGAGATGGCTGCGATGAGCGGTGCCGGGAAGCGCCATGCCCGCGCCATCTCCACGCTCAACTCCAGCGCGGTGAAGCCGAATGCGGAGCGCTCGACCTCGTGCCACGGCACCTCGCCCCGGAGCTGGATGGAGCGGACGATGGTCAGTCCCTGCGGGTCATTCTCTTCGAGGATCAGGCGTCCCACATCGTGGAACAGCCCGGCTGCGAACGCCTGGTCGCGGTCGTCGACCAGCCGGGCGTACGCCAGCGGCGTGACGAGGTAGGCGACGGAGAGCGAGTACCGCCAGAAGTCGAGGTAGTCGAAGGCGGCCGTTTCGATCGGGAGGGCTTTGATGGCGGTGATCAGCAGGGCCGCCGAGTGCACGCGGCGGAAGCCGAGGGCGCGGATATGGTCGTCGATCCCGCCCGTCGTGGTGTGTTCACTCCACGGACCCGGTCCTCTCGCCACGATAGCCATCCGGGCCTGCAGGTCAGGGTCGAGGGCAATGATGCCCGGGAGGGCGGCCAGCGCACCAGTCGCAGACTCACTGAGCGCGAGCAACTCATACATCACCGCGGGCATTGGGTACTTGAGGGCAGCCCGCGCCGCAACGTCTGAGGCCGACAACGGCATGACAACTCGCTTCGGGTGTGGGAGCTCGCAACAGCTGGCGGTGCGCAGTCACCCTCGACATACCGATCGTATGGGGTTCGGTAGATGTGGCAATCGGTCGGAAACGTATGGAGGTGGCCGATGAAGCGAGCGGGACTGACAGATCGAATAACGCGCCGTCAGAGATCGGTCAGTCGCGTCTCCGCGCGATCCCTCGGATCTCATCGAGCCCCTTGAGGCCCTCGCCGGCGCACCACGTCTCGAACTCATCGAGGATACGCCAGGCTGCAGAGGGGTCGAGGAACGATGCGGTGCCGACCTGTACCGCTGTCGCACCCGCCATCACGAACTCGACGACATCGATCCCAGTCATCGCACCGCCCGATGCCACCACTGGGAAGTCCACAACCGATGACGCGAGGTAGACCTGCCTCAGGGCGATTGGTTTGATCGCAGGGCCGGATAGGCCGCCGAAGACGTTGGCGAGCACCGGGCGACGGCGCTTCACGTCAATGGCGAGTGCCGGGACGGTGTTCATCACCGTGATCCCGTGTGCCCCTGCCTCTTCGACCGCGCGGGCAATGGGGCGGATGTCGTTCACGTTCGGGGTCAGCTTCACCAGGAACGGCAACGAGGTGTTCGCCGCGACTTCACGGACAACTGCGGCCGCTGCCCGCGGGTCCTGGCCGAACTCCATCCCGCCTGCCTCGACGTTTGGGCAGGACACGTTGACCTCCAGCCCCGCAACGCCAGGGACGCCGTCGAGGCGCGCCGCGAGCGTGCCGTACTCCTCCAGGGTCTCGCCCATGATGTTCACGATGGCCGGGACGGACCACTTCTCCCAGACCGGTGCGATCTGAGAAACGAGTGCGCTCACACCAATGTTCTGGAAGCCGATCGCATTGATCATGCCCGCGGCAGTCTCGACGGTCCTCGGCACGCCGTTGCCGCGACGCGGTTTGAGGGTCGTGCCCTTAGAGACGATCGCACCCAGGCGCTCGATGTCGTAGTGCTTCGCGATCTCGACGCCATTGGAGAACGTGCCGGACGCGGTCATGATCGGGTTGCGCAGGCGCAGCTCGACCTTGTGGTGCGGGGCGAGGTTGACGCTGAGGTCCACCGCACGTCCCTTCGTTTCGGCTGGGGTGACGTCATCATACGTGGCGGTGGGGCGACGCACCCGCACGCGGGAGCGCGCAAGAAGGGCGCCCAGAGGGCGCCCTTCGGAGTCGCGTACTGCGGGTGAGACTTACGCCTCGTCAGCCAGTGCTACATCGTTGATCTTGGACGAGCGCCAGCCGCCTCGGTTGAGGTCGTTGCGGAGGGTGTTCGTCTGCTCCCACATCACCGAGTCGTTCGAGTTGGAGAATGACCGGCGGAGGCCACAGCGACGGCAGACGCCTTCGCTCTCGCGACCGTTGGGGGTCTCAATCGCCCAGTGGTGGACGCATTTCGGGCCAGCCGACGGGACGTCGACCTGAGGGGCCGGGGTGGGGGCTGGCTGGGGCTTCGGGATTGCTGTCCGAGGCATGGCTCTCTCACTTTCGCCGGTGACGGCACCCTTCCATGGGTACAGCCGCCGTCCCCGTCTTCCGTCCGAGGTGGGACTCCCACCTCGGAAGCCGGTGCTGTACCGGCCTCGGGCTTCGGATCATGCTCCGCGGCCCACCAACGGTCAAACCTTTTTGTGCTAAAAGAGTGTAAAAGTGATTCAATCCCGATTGGATGGGGATCTGGCACTCCCACACTGACTGGATTCGCCGGTTGGGCGGTATCCGAGGCGTCCGCCTATACTCGAAGGACGCCCGGCTTCAGCCCGGCGGGGTGACTCCACCCTCCGCTGACCGTGGTAACAACAGAACGCCGGCGAGCCGGGCAAAGTTCCCTTCGCGCCTTCGGCGCGTGGCTTTGGCCGCTCCCAGCCCGTAAGGAATTGATAACTTGGCTGATCAGAACGCCGTGCTCGCGGCGCTCCGGACCGTGAACGACCCGGAACTGCACCGCGACATTGTTTCTCTCAACATGGTCCGTGACCTCGCCATTGAGGGCCCGTTGGTTCGGTTCTCCGTCGTCCTGACGACTCCGGCTTGCCCACTCCGCGAGACCATCGACAAGGATGTCCGCGCGGCCCTCAGCGGGATCGGCGTCAGCGACGTCCAGATCGACTGGGGCGCCGAGGTGCGCACGACGAGCCGCCCTGACGGCCCACGGAAGATCGAGGGCGTCCGGAACGTCATCGCTGTCGCATCCAACAAGGGGGGCGTCGGCAAGTCCAGCGTCTCCGTGAACCTTGCGGTGGCCCTGGCACGGCTGGGTGCGCGGGTGGGGTTGCTCGACGCCGACATCACAGGCCCGAACATCCCGACGATGCTGGGCATCGAAGGTGGTCTGCAGGCGTCTCGCCAGAACGGCCTCCGCGTGGTGGAGACGTTCGGCATCAAGGCTGTCTCCATCGGCTTCGTCCTCCCGAAGGGCACTCCGGTGGTGTGGCGCGGGCCCATGATCGGCACCGGCGTCCGCCAGTTGATGCACGACGTGGACTGGGGTGACCTCGACTACCTCGTGATTGACCTGCCACCGGGCACCTCAGACGCGTCGATGACCATGGCGCAGGATGCGTTGATCGCCGGCGCAGTCATCGTGTCGACGCCTTCGAAGGTGTCGATCGAAGACGCGCAGAAAGCGGTCGCCATGTTCGACCGCCTTGGGATCCCCGTGTTCGGGATCGTCGAGAACATGAGCAGCGACGTCTTCGGTCGGGGCGGTGCACGCCAGGCAGCGGACGACCTCGGCCTCGAGTTCCTCGGCGAGTTGCCGCTCGACGCGCGCATCCGCGAGGGCGGTGACAGCGGCGTGCCGGTGGTCGTCGGCCATCCGGAGTCGGAGATCGCACAGTCCTTCCTCCACCTGGCAGAGCAGGTGGCAGCACGTTGTTCCGTCCTTCAGTTCGCCGGTGAGGCAGGTGTCCGATGAGCCACGAGACCATGATGGTGCTGGCCGCAGCCGACGAGGGCACGCCGTCGCGCTCGCGCTCGACCCTCGCGGGTTCCATGATCGCGGGGCGGCGCCGTCCCGATACTTCCGCGAAGCCTGCTGCTGCCGAGAAGCCGGCTGCCAAGCCGCGCCGCGCAAGCGCGAAGGCAACCGCTGGAGACAGTGAAGAACGCCCAACGCGCACTCGGCGACCGCGCGCCGCCGCTGCCGAGACTCCGGTTGAGGTTGCAGCGGCACCGGCGGCTCCCGTCGCAGAGGCCGAGGCACCGGTACGGCGCCGCCGCACTACGCGCACTGCGGCTTCCGAGGTTGCACCCGCCGCCGCGGAGACAGCGGTGACGGACGCACCTCGTGTCATCTCGCGTCGTCGACGTCGCTCGGATGACGCACCTACGGAGACCCCGGTCGCGCCTGAAGCGCTGGTTGCTGAACCCTCGACTACCACGCCAACGGCCACGCCCTCGACGGGGTTGCCGGACGGCACGGCCACCGAGATCGCGCGGTTGCGCGCACTCGTCGAGGCCCAGCGGGTCACCCTGGCGGAACTGAAGGCGGGCATGCTGACGCTGGCGCAGCAGGTGGACAAGAGCGGCCACCGTCCGCGCCTCGCGGTCTTCGTAGATGTCCCAAACCTCATGTATGGCGTGGAGAACGGCCGGACGGTCCACATGGGCCGCCTGCTCGACATGCTGCGTGAGGGCCGCGAACTCGTGCGTGCGACGGCGTACTGCCCGATCTCGGACGACCCTCGCGAGCCCGTCCAGCAGCAGAAGTTCGTGGCGCCATTCGTGCCGTTCGACTATCGCATCGTGACGAAGCCGCTGAAGCGGTTTGCGGACGGATCGATCAAGGGCAACTTCGATGTCGAGATGGCCATCGACATGGTGCACATCTCAGAGCGTGTGGACATCATCGCGATCGTCTCAGGCGATGCGGACTTTGCTCGGGCGGTGGAGTCAGTGCAGGGCGAGGGCGTCCATGTCGAGGTCGTCGCCTTCCTCGGCTCGACGTCGCTGGAGATGCGGGCTCTTGCGGACCGCTACCTGCAGTTGGACCGTCACGCGGAGTGGCTCGTCTCGTAGCGGTCGGGCGCTGAAGGCTACTTCTCGTCCTCATCGCCGCGCATCAGCCACTCGCGCTCCCGGCGGGTGCGCTTCGGCCCGGCCCCCGCAAGGGCCGTGCCGCTGGCGATCGCCGCAACGAAGGCGCCGCCGAGCAGTCCCATGCCAAGACCGAAGACCCAGCCGAGGAACGCGGGGTCGGTGTGCCACACCGCGCTCCCACCGATGACGCCAACGACGGCACCGAGGCCGACGATGAGGTGATATGACTTCACGGCTGCGCTCCGCCTACGCGTAGAGGTCGCGGAGGTCGAACATCGGCCCGTCGTGACAGACGAGTCGGACGCCACCGCGCTTCGGGAACACAGCGCACGAGTAACAGATGCCCAGGCCACAGGCCATGCGCGCCTCCAGGAGGCCCTGCACCGGTTTGCGCAGCCCGGAGTCTGCTGAGACCCGGTAGAGCGCCTCGAACATCGCGTCCGGGCCACAGGCGAATGCCTGATCGCACCAGGGCAGCAGTCGCTGGAACGGCACCGTCACCCGTCCGGTCTCACCCAGAGAACCGTCCTCGGTCGCCACGACCAGTTCCACCTCCGGTGGGAGGAGGTGGGCCGGGAAGATCTGCGGCGTCCCGCGCCCACCGAGGACCAGCGTGACCTCGCGCCCCTCACGGACGAGGTCGTCCGCCAACCAGATCAGCGGCGCAGAGCCAATTCCGCCACCCACGAGGAGCATCTTCTGAACGCGCTCGCGTACCTCGAAGCCACGCCCGAGCGGGCCGACGAGGCGCACGAGGTCGCCGTCCCGGCGGCGGGCGAGCCAGTCTGTGCCGCGCCCGACGAGGTCAAAGAGCAGGGCGAACTCGCGGTGACCCTCGCTGGTGATCCGGCGACGGTGGATGGAGATCGCGCGGCCGAGGAGCGGGTCCCAGCCTTCCCCGCAGTACGCCATGACGAACTGACCAGGCGCCGCGGAGGCGAACCCACCCGGTTCAGAGAACCAGAGGATGTGTGTATTTCCGTACAGCCGCTGCGACTCGGTGACTTCCGCGGTATAGGACTTCATGCCGCACCTCCGAGGAGGATCGAGCCAGCCTCCATGAGCGTGTCGACGACGTGTGTCGCGCCCTCGGCACGAAGGTGCGCGGCCGTGCGGGCCCCCGTGACGCCGATCACGTAGGCCAGACCCGCGTCACGCCCGCAGTTCATGTCGAACTCGGTGTCACCCACGAGCGCTGCCTGGGACGGCGAGACGTTGAGTACGCGGAGCGCGAACAGGGCAGCTTCCGGTGACGGCTTGGGCCCGGCGGCAGTGTCGCGGCCGACAATCGAACCGAATCGGCCGTCCCACCCCTGCACTGTGACCATCAGGCGTCCGCCGTACTCGTTCTTGTTGGTGACGATACCGAGCGCAACTCCCGCGGTACTCAGCGCGTCGATGAGTGCGTGCGCGCCCTCGTGAGGCGGCGTGCGCTGGATGTACTCCGAGTAGTAGAGGTCCTGGTACGAGGTGTACATCGCCTGCGACTCCTCAGGGCCGACGCCCGTGAGTTCGCGCGCGACGACTTCCATCGGCGGACCGATTCGCGGGAGCACCGCCTCCACCGTGACCGGGTGGCCATGGCGTGTGAACGCCTCAACAGTGGCCTCTGCGATGGTGGGCAACGAGTCGACGAGCGTGCCATCGAGGTCGAAGAGTGCCGCGCGTACCACGGGCGTGCCCACTAGCGGTTCGCAGCCGCGATCGTCGAAGGGTCGCGGTACTCGGTGAGGGGACGCACGGCGTACGACCCGGGCGTCGCGAGGGAGGCGACGGCTGCGCGCGCTGTGTCGATCGCAGTGAAGCAGGGGATGCGGGCCTCGGTCGCTGTGCGCCGGATGTGGAAACCGTCGCGGCGCACGTCGGCGCGCCCACCCTCGAGGGTGTTGATAACGGCCTTCACGATGCCGTCACGGATCACATCGACGACGTTGGGGTGACCCTCGTTTAGCCGCTTTGGCACGGTCACGGCCGGGATGCCCAGCGACTCAATGAGTCGCGCGGTGCCCGGTGTCGCATAGAGGCGGCATCCGGCCTCGTGCAGCGTACGGATGATGGGGAGTGCCTCGTCTTTGGTCTGGTCCGAGATCGAGAGCAAGAACGGCGTCCCCGGTCGCACTTCGAGGCCCGACGCGATCATTGCCTTGCGGACGGCGGGCTCAAACGTGTGGTCGACGCCCATCACCTCGCCCGTCGACTTCATCTCCGGCCCGAGGAAGGTGTCGACATCGACCAGTTTTGACATTGAGAAGACGGGGGCCTTCACCGCGACCAGAGGCTGTTCCGGCCACAGGCCACCCGCGAATCCCTGCTCCTTGAGGGAACGTCCGAGCATGATGTTGACCGCGATCTGCACCATCGGCACTCCGGTCACCTTCGAGAGGAAGGGGACGGTACGCGAGGAGCGCGGGTTCACCTCGATGACGAATACGCCCGGGCCGCTCGGCTGCGCCGCGGGCGCGATCACGAACTGCACGTTCATCAGTCCGCGCACCCTCATGGCGAGGGCCATGCGAGTTGTGTAGTCCAC
>SCVR01000349.1 GCA_004296805.1 Dehalococcoidia bacterium | reverse complement strand
CTCTCCGGGGTTTCATCCGGGTACGAGCGGAGATAGTGGTGGCCGATCATGCCCTCGATGTGGGTGCCAAGCGCTCGGTAGTTCTTGTACGGGCCAGAGAGCCCGAACGCCGGCATCCGCAGCATGATCAGGTTAGGGTTGCGTTCCTTCAGAACGTCGTACGTCAGGTTCGCCTTCTCGATGGTTTCTGGAACGTTGTTTTCTACCATGACATCGCACTTCTCGATCAGCCGGAGAAACGCCTCGCGCCCTTCCGGCGTCGTGATGTCCGCGGTCATCGAACGCTTGTTGCGCGCGTGTGAGTTGAAGCCCGCACTTCGATTCCATGGATCGTCCCCGGGGTCGAAGTCCGGGTACGAGAAAAGGGTCATGCCCATCCTGGCCAATTGGCGAAGAGCAGCCTCTGGGGGAGGCTGCATGTCTGCCCCCCTCGTCAGCGGCTGGATCCGCGTGCGTGGCTCCACGCGGATGACCTCGGCACCCCATTCGGATAGCAACTGGGTGACGTATGGCCCAGCCCATACGACGGTCACATCCGCGACCCGGATGCCTTCAAGTGGTAATGAGGCCATTGCGATTCTCCCGCCGCTCCTAGATGACGCCCTGGGCGCGGAGCTGAGGCAACTCAGCCAACTCGATCCCGAGTTCGCCGAGTAGTACCTCATTGTGCTCGCCCAGAAGGGGCGCACGTTGCGGCGCCGGACGTGGCGTGTCAGACATGATGAACGGTCGCCCGGGGTACTCGAACGTGCCCGCGACCGGGTGTTCGATGGAGTCCCATACACCGCGCTCGCGATAATGCGGATCGGTGACCAAGTCGGCGGGCGTGTTCACGACTCCCGCCAACAGACCGCGCCGCTGACCTTCCGCCACTGCCTCGCGCTTGTTCTGCTGGAGGAGCCAGACGAGGTAGGAAGCGGACACTTCCTCTACGAACGCCGGGTCGAGGGTGGTTGGCTGCTGGACGAGACGCGGGTCTCCAACCAGGTCCTCTCGACCGATCATCTCGACGAATTGATCCATCCGGGCTCGACCAGTGGCGAGCAGGTTGATGTACCCGTCGGCAGTGGGTTTGACGCCGCCGGCCAGCGAGATACCAGCGCCTTGCGTCCGCTTCGCCGAAACCCCGGTATAGCCGTATGCCGTCAAGCTGATTGTCCGGCGGTCCCGCGTACCGGCTTGCGTCTGATAGATGGAGATATCGACGTGGTCGCCCTCCCCGCCCCCTTCGACTCGGAACAACGTCATCACGGCGGAGTACGCGGCAACGGCACCAGCCTGCATCTGTGCCAGCTGCCCGGCGAGTTTGAGCGGTTCGCGGGCAGCAGATCCAGTCTGGAGAGCAGGCCCGCCCATCCCCTGGTAGATGATTTCGGAGGCGCGGAGGTTTGCATCTGCGTACGGCCCCGTCTGACCCCACGGCGTAATCGAGACGTACACGAGGTCGGGGTGGCCTGCGGACAGCGACGCGTAGTCCAGTCCGGGCTGAGCGAGGCTGCC
>SCVR01000348.1 GCA_004296805.1 Dehalococcoidia bacterium | reverse complement strand
TGTTGGCACTACGCCGACATGACCAAGGTGCGAGAAAATGTCCGCTATCGGGAGTAGAGCGGAGATGAGGCCGATGAGCCGTAGTGTCGCCTCGTGACCCAGGCTGTGTGAAAACAGCGTCGATGATACGATTCTCTAGCGCTTTGGCCGGAGGATTGGATGTCGCGTTTTGTCGTTGGCAATGACCGCAGCCAGAGCGCGCTGTTTCCCGAGCGATTGGATGACTATCTGGGCGAGGACAATCCGGTCCGGGCGATCGATGTCTTTGTCGATGAGCTTGACCTGGCCAAACTAGGCTTTGACGGCGTCGAGCCGGAGGCGACGGGAAGACCGGCCTATCATCCCGCGACGCTGTTGAAGATTTATGTCTACGGATACCTCAATCGGGTGCAGTCGAGCCGGCGGCTGGAGCGGGAGTGCCAGCGCAACATCGAGCTGGTCTGGCTGATCGGCCGCCTGATGCCGGACTTCAAGACGATAGCCGACTTCCGCAAGGACAACGGCGAGGCCATCCGCAAGGTGTGCCGAGAGTTCGTGAAACTGTGCCGGCGCCTCGGGTTGTTCAATGCGGCCAGCGTTGCGATCGACGGCAGCAAGTTCAAAGCGGTCAACACGCGGGACCGCAACTTCACGCAGGCCAAAATGGAGCGACGGCTGGCGCAGATTGACGAGAGCATCGCCCGCTACCTCGCCCAGCTCGATAGTGCCGATCGCCAGGGCGAAGCGGTGCCGGAGGCTAAGGTCACGCGGCTCAACGAGAAGATCGCGGCACTGCGCCATGAGATAGGACGCCTGAACCAGCTCAACGCGCAGATGATGGAAACAGAAGACAAACAGATCTCACTGACCGATCCCGATGCGCGCTCGATGGCCACGAGTGGCCGAGGCAGCGGTATGGTCGGTTACAATGTTCAGAGTGCGGTCGACACCAGGCATCATCTCATTGTTGCCCATGAGGTGACCAACGTTGGCTCTGACCGGGACCAACTATCCGACATGACAGAGCGGGCGCGCGTAGCGATTGGATCGGAGGCCATCGAGGTTGTTGCCGACCGCGGCTATTACAAGGGCGAGGGAATCGTGGCCTGCGAGCAGGCCGGTAACACGGTCTATCTGCCGAAGCCGATGACCTCGGGCCTCTACGCCAAGGGACGCTTCGGCAAGCAGGACTTCGTTTATGTCGCGGCGGACGACGTCTATCTTTGTCCCGCCGGTGAACAGCTGACCTATCACTACACCAACGAAGAGGATGGCAAGACACTGCACCGCTATTGGACCACCGCTTGCGAGACCTGCGCCCTGAAGAGCAAGTGCACCACGGGCAAGGAGCGCCGGATCTCACGCTGGGAGCACGAAGCCGTGCTTGAGGCCGTGCAGGCGCGGCTCGATCGAAGTCCTGAAAAGATGCGCCTGCGTCGTCAAACTGTGGAGCATCCGTTCGGTACGATAAAGTCGTGGATGGGATCGACGCACTTCCTCATGAAAAGGCTCAAGAACGTACGCACCGAAATGGCGCTCCACGTTCTGGCCTACAATATGAAACGGGTGATGCGCATTCTGGGCGTTGGCGGATTGATGGAGGCCATCCGAGCATGAGGCGGGCGGCGCCCGCCAACTGC
>SCVR01000347.1 GCA_004296805.1 Dehalococcoidia bacterium | reverse complement strand
GCGGCGGCACGCATCTGCGCGTCCGTGGCGTCGAGTTTGCCGTAGCGGATGTTCTCGCGGACGGTGCCGGAGAACAGGTACGGCTCCTGCAGCACCACGCTCATCCTCGACGTCAGCGAGGCGCGCTCGATGGTGCCGAGGTCGGTACCGTCGATCAGGATCTGGCCGCCGGTGATCTCGTAGGAGCGGTTGACGAGCGCGGTGACCGAGGTCTTACCCGCGCCCGTGTGGCCGACGAGGGCGACCGTCTCGCCCGGCTCGACATGCAGGTCGAAGTCGCGCAGCACGGGCACGCCGGGGACGTACTCGAACTGCACGTGGTTGAAGTCGACGCGGCCGCGTACGTCGGGGAGCACGACGGCGTCCGGGATGTCCTCGATCTCCGGCTGGGTGTCGAGGACCTCGAAGATGCGGCGGGCGCCAGCCATCGCGCGCTGGAGCTGGGTGTACTGCAGCACGATGTCGCGGACGGGGTTGAAGACGCGCTGGATGTAGAGCAGGAACGCCGTCGAGAAGCCGAGGGCCTTGCTCGGGTCCAGGTCGCCGTTGAAGGTGCGGATCCCGATGACGACTAGCACGAGCACCGTCGCGAGGCTCGACAGCACCTCGACGACTGGCATGACGATGGCCTGCTGGCGGGCGGCATCGAGGTTGGCGTCCAGGTTCTCCTCGTTCAGCCGGTCGAAGTGCGCGAGGTTCTCGCGCTCGCGGCGGAGGGCCTGCACGACGCGGACGCCGGAGACGTTCTCGTTGAGGTTGGAGTTCACCATCGCGATCGCGATGCGCGTGCGGATGAAGGCACGGGCAGCGTAACCCTGCCACACCGCGAGGAACACCATGAGCACCGGGATCACGGCGAGCGAGATCAGCCCGAGTTGGACATCGAGCGCCAGCAGGAAGAAGACGACGAGCGCAAGGCCGACGAGGTCGGCGAGGACGTTGAGGAACCCCGTGGTCATCAGTTCTTGCAGCGTCACCACGTCCGAGGTGACGCGCGACATCACGCGACCGACCTCCTGGTTGTCGTAGAACGAGAGCGACAGCCGGTTGAGGTGGTCGAACATCTTCGAGCGGAGGTTCTTCAGCAGGCCGTGGCCCATGTAGCCGGTCATGCGCCGTTGGATGTACGTCGCCACGAACGACAGGATCGAGATGCCGACGAGCCACGCCCCGAAGTTGCGCACATCGGCAGTCGCGGCGGCGAGGGACTCGGGCGTGCCGGTGCGCAGGTTGGCGACCAGACGTTCGACGCCCTTGCCCATGATGAATGGCTGCACGTACGAGGTGACCGAGGCGATCACCATCATCACGACGGCGATCGCCGCACGGATCTTGTACGGCGCGAAGAACGGCCCGAGGCGCGCAAGCAGCGGGAAGTCGTAGATCTTCCCGAGTTCCTCGTAGTCCCAGCCGTCGATGCGGCCGCTGCGCGTCCTCGGCCGTCCGCCGGGGAGGCCGTCGCCGGACCAGCCAGCCGCGCCGCCACCTGCCCAGTAGGCCATTAGGCGCCGCCCGCTTCCGCGACCCGTGCCGCCTCTGCCTCGGTCTCGGCCGCGGCGGCCTCTTCCTGGTCGCGCAGTTCGAGGTCATAGATCTGGCGGTAGAAGCCGTTGAGGGCGAGCAGTTCCTCGTGCCGGCCGCGCTCGACGATCTCGCCGTTGCGCATGACGAGGACCTGGTCTGCTTCTTTCACGGTTCGTAGACGCTGGGCGATGACGAAGGTGGTGCGGCCTCGCATCAACTCGCGCAGCGCTTCCTGGATCTGGTGCTCCGTGCGCATGTCGACGGCAGCCGTCGAGTCGTCGAAGACGAGGATGCGCGGATCCATCAGCAGCGTGCGGGCGATGGCGGTGCGCTGGCGCTGGCCGCCGGAGAGCGTCGCCCCGCGCTCGCCCACCCACGTCTCATAACCGTCCGGCTGCGACACGATGAAGTCGTGGAGCCGCGCGGCCTTCGCGGCGTCCTCGATCTCCTGATCCGTGGCGCCGCTGCGGCCGTAGGCGATGTTCTCGCGGATGGTGGCGGCGAAGAGGAAGACGTCCTGCTGGACGATGCCGATGTCGGCGCGCAACGACTCAGCGGTCACGTCACGCACGTCCTGGCCGTCGATGAGGATGCGGCCCGCGGTCACGTCGTAGAACCTCGGCAGGAGGTTCACGATCGTGGACTTGCCGGAGCCGGTCGGCCCGAGGAGCGCGATGGTCTCGCCGGGCTTCGCGACGATGTTGATGCCTCGGATGACGGGGCGCGCGGGGTCGTACCCGAACGACACGTTCTCGAAGACGACCTCGCCCGGGCCGGGGCGGAGCGGCTGAACGCCCTCGGCGTCCTGCACGGGCGAGACGGCATCGAGGATCTCGAAGAGCCGCGCGCCTGAAGAATGCGAGCGGGCGGTGATGTTCACGATGAAGCCGATGGCGCGCACGGGCACCTGGAGCAGCGAGAGGTAGATCTGGAACGCGACGAGGTCGCCCACGGTCATCCGGCCATGCTGGATCTCGATGGTGCCCGTCCAGAAGACGACCGCGGTGGAGAGTAGCCAGAGCGCGACCATGAACGGCTCATTGAAGGCCTGGAACTTCGCGGTGCCGTAGGAGTGGACGAACAACTCCTCCACCTTGCGGTCGAACTTCTCCTGCTCGTAGCGCGCCCGCGAGAACGCCTTCACCACGCGCTGGCCGGTGAGGTTCTCCTGCAGCACCGTCGCGAGCTCGCCCTGGACCTCCTGCACACGCAGCCAGACCGGCCGCAGCCGGATGGCGGTGATCGAGGCCTGGAGGCCGATCACAGGGACGAACGCGACGGCGATCAGTCCCACCTTCAGGTTCGTCGCCAGCATCAGCCCGTAGGAGATCGAGATGAGCACGATGACGTAGAGCGCGCGGATCACGCCGAGGCTCACGAAGAGCCGCACGCCTTCCACGTCCGCCGTGGCGCGCGACATGATCTCGCCCACCTCGGCCTTGTCGTGGTAGGCGTACGACAGCCGCTGGAGGCGGTCGTACAGCATGTTGCGGAAGTCATAGGCGATACGCTGCGAGATGGCCTCGGAGAGATATGTCTGCCCGTAGACGAACGCACCGCGGAACCCCGCGGCGATCATCACCAGCACCGACGCCCAGACGAGCGTCCTCACGTTGCCCTCGGCCACCTGCGAGGAGACGCCGTCCTTCGTGACGGACGTGATGGCGAGCCCGGTGTCGACGGCGTAGCCGATGAGGGCCGGCGTCGCGACCGTCAGCACGGACGCGCCGAACAGCACAAAGACTGACAGCGCGAGCGCGCCCCGGTACTGGAGCGCCTGCGCGATCAGCCTGAAATGGATCGGCGCGCCGGGACGCATCGTCGCTGGCCTCTCGCGAGTCGGTCAGGGGAGAGACGCGATTGTAATCGGCGCTCCGAAACGAGCGATACGGCCCGCTACGAGAAGGCTTTCACGGCCAGATACTCGCCATTCCCGATGGGAACCAGGCTCGTGCTGAAGTCGGCGTCGGCCTCGACGAGCGCCACGAACGGGGCCATGTCTTCCACATGCGACGTCGCGTTGTCCACGACCAGCAGGCCGCCGGGCCGTAGCACGCGCCGGAGATCCGACCACCAACCCGGGTACTCCGGCCGTTCCGAGTCGAGGAAGACGAGGTCGTACGCGCCATCCTCGCTCTCTCGCAGCACGCGCCCCGCGTCGTCCTGCACCTGCCGGATGAACGAGGACAGGCCCGAGCGCGCGAAGTTCTCCGCGGCCAACCCGATCTTGTACTCGGACAACTCGACGGTCGTGACTGAGCCGCCGACGGCACGCGCCGCCTCGGCCAGCCACAACGTGGAGTAGCCGTTGGAGGTGCCGATCTCCAGGACCCGCCGCGCAGCCATCGCGCGCACGAGGACAGACAGGAACTCGCCCGTGTCCCGGGTGATGTTCAGCATGCGGCGCGGACGGTCGCTGGTGCCCGCGTCGTTCGCAGCACCGAACCGTTCGAGTTCGCCCTTCAGGACTTCGAGGGTGTCAGGCATGCCGGGACTCTAACCCAGGGAGTGGCGAAGGCGGTGCGGCATCGGGCAGTAAGGCTACCAGGCGAACCAAACGGCTTGCCGCCTTGGTGGGTATTTGTCAGAGGACGCTACGTGACCGGTAGACCGCCACGCCACGTGGGGAAGCGGAACGGGCCGAATGGCCGTGCGCGCGGTCTACGCTCAGCCTGCCGTAATTCAACAGAGGTTCGTCGCAGCCCAGCCGGCATATCGCCGTTCTCAAGTGCATCAACCAGTCGGGCAACTCTTATCAAGCGTATCCGGACGTCCAGCGCCGGGAGCAAGAATGCAAGCTGCCCGACAACACCGAGCAGCACGGTGGCAACCGAGAGCCACAGAGGGACGTTCCAGAGCGATAGGCCCGTGAGAATGCCGCTCAGACTCTGTACGAAGATCACACTTGCGAGTATCCACAACACGAACCCGACGACCATTAGTCCGCTCGATACGAAGAGGATGACTCGGAACCGTTGACTGGCACCGCTTCGCGCTGGCGCATCCGGTGCACTCGAGCCTCGCAGCCGACGAATGGTCCGATCGAGATCATTTACCCGACGATCATTCTCGTCGGCGAGCTTTCGGGCGACCTTGATCAACAGGTAACTCAATCCCGTCTCGCCAACCAGGCCAACAAACGCCCCCAACGCAACAGCAATACCGGTTGAAGATGCAAGGTCAGGCGAGAGGCCAAGAGCCGACGCGACCCCTGACGCAACTCCGGCTACACCCATGGAAGCCATGATCAACGAAACGTCCCATCGTGTGACGCGCGAGCGACGCAGGTCTTGCGTCATTCGTCGGAACCTTCGAGGACGGATTCGCGCCATGCGAACTTTAGAACCTTCCACACGCCCAGCATCCCTGAAACAACTGCACCCACCACGACAGCTGCATCACTGGCTGCGGTGGCACTCTTGTGCAGCATGCTTTCATGCGGCGCTACCGCATCTATTATGCCATGCTCAAAAAGTTGTCCACCCACAAGGATCAGAACTGAAATCGCTCCGAATCGCACTAAGGCGATCCCCTGCTCCAGAACGTCAAAACACCCGTCAAAGATAAGCCAGCCAATTCGGCGTAGACGAATAAGCACACGATCACCGGGAGCGGATGCTGCTGGCATCGCAGCATCATGCGACCTGATACCCGGCTCTGTCTAGTTTCTAGTATTTGTACCCCCACAGCCGTACCAGCTCGAACAGTGATCTCACCACTTAGATTCAGGTAACGAGGGCGGACGCCGGAGAGGGGCTTCGGTCGTCCGCCCTCGTACGGGCCGCAGTGCGGTGCGGCCCCCCGCTACGGGGGTGCGGGCTGTGGCCACGCCGCCTCGGGGCGCGCCTCGATGGGTGGGGTGGGCTCGATGGCCGCCGGCGCGGCGGGAGGCGGCGCCGGCGGAGGCGCGACGCGCATGCCGGGGTCGTGCGCGAAGACGGGGCCCCAGGCGACTTCGGTGCGCACGCGGTCGAAGGCGCGGCCGGTGTGTGCGGCGGCGACATCGAGGATGAGGCGGTCGCGACGGCGCAGCGCGGCGGTGCGGATGAGTCGCTTGCGAGCAACGCGGCGCAGCAGCGGGTCCAGTTCCACCTGGAGCGCGA
Source organism: Dehalococcoidia bacterium (assembly GCA_004296805.1). Classification (GTDB taxonomy): domain Bacteria; phylum Chloroflexota; class Dehalococcoidia; order UBA2979; family UBA2979; genus SURF-43. Next base: position 3,229 of record SCVR01000347.1, on the reverse strand, counting down.
CACCCGAAGCATCACTCCTCGCATCTCCGAACGCGATCCTCGGCGTCTCCGCCAGGTCGTGCAGCGCGCGGTAGATCAGGTCCACGTACTCGACGTGCAGCCGCACACCACCGCCCTGCAACAGGTCGAGCAGGTAGGCGCGTGCCTGCTCCGGCACCTCCCACACCGCGCCCGGCTGAACGGCGATGTCCCGTGCCTCCTCCACGTTCTCGAGGACGGCGATCGGGTTGCCGGAGAGTTCGAGGATGAGCGACAACTGGGTGTACGCGCGGTTCAGTTCTTCCAGCGTCCCGCGGATCGGCTCGATGTCGGAGATGCCCCAGAACTGCTTCGGCCTCGGCAGGTTGGGGTAGATGACGAAGGGGATCGCGCGGTATGGGTTCGGACGGCTCTCCACGAGGTCGCCCTGCATCCACAGATCGAAGCGGTCCACCGTCCACGCCTCGACGACGTCGACCCGCGGCGGACGACGCCCGGCGAGCGACTTCGGTGCGCGCCCCAACCGCTCCGCTGCGTCCTCGGCATCGAGGGTGTAGCGGGAGGCGACGCGGCGCAGGCGGTAGACGTCGTCCGGGTGCCACCAGGCGAAGAGGCCCTGCACGTCAGGCGCGGTGACGACCACGCGCTCCTCGAGGTCGTCCCACGTCACCTTGAACGCGCCGTCACCGAGGACGGCGGTGTCGATCTCCGTTTCGACGTCGAGCCGCTCGAGGTCGTTCGCCTCCCACACCGCTTCGAGGACACGCGTGGCCTCGGCAGCCTGCGTGCGCGCCTCAGCGGCAGCATCCGCCGGCGTCACCACCGAGTGGTGGTCGGTGACGAGGTAGGAGACGCCCTTCTCCACGATCGCTCGTGCGTAGTTGAAGGTGAGGCTGCGCTCACGCGCGCGGGCGGGCGGCGCACCTCGACGTCCCTCGTGGTAGTCGAGGTACTCGCGGTAGCGACGGAGCCGGTCCGCGTCCATGCGATCGATCACGCGCGGCAGCGAGGTGTCGGTGGCGTTGAGGGCCGGCATCAGGCGCTCCTCTGGCCTTCGCCCTCGACGCTCTCGACGCGCGCGCAGCGGGTGACGTGACCCTCCAGCGCGCGGAAGACAGTGCGGCGGGAGACGCCGAAGCGGTCCGCGATGTCGTCCACGGAGAGCGAGGGATCCTCACGCAGCGCGCGGATCTGGTGGTCGCGCTCGCGGTTCATCATCGCGCGCACGCCCCCGGGTTCGTCGTACCGGCAACGCGGGAGCGGGCACGTGAGGCAGGATGCGAACAGGTCGCAGCCTTCGTCGCGGTATTCGATGTGCTCGGGCAACGCGTCGCTCCGTACCTGGCCGGGGCGCCGTTCAAGGGCGGTGGCGACCGCGAGGACCGGGAGCGCGAAGACGCTACCCGTGCCCGCGGAGCCGGTGTACCCCTCGATCGCCTGGAGCGAGGGGCGCTCGTAGCCCACGCTGATCAGGTCTGCCATGTCGGTCATCGGACACCCCCATCCGTCGCACCATCCGTCGAGCGGCCGCGTGCGACGCGCGGTCCGCCGTCCACACCCGCGGCATGCACCGCGAGCGCGAGGCTCATCACGTAGTCGTCGTGGCCCTCGGAGGGGTCGACGTCGAACTGCATCAGGCGACCGGTGCCATACGAGGCGCGTGCGAGCGCGAGTTCCGCCCGGCAGAGCGCGCGATCTGCGGTGTGGTCCTGGCGGTAGAGGCGCAACCGCCCGGCATGCGCCGCGGCCAGCAATCCGTACCCGAGGCGGCTCTTCCGCTCGCTGGTAAACACGACCGGCTCGACGACGCCTCGACCGAGCGCGCCCGCGAGCAGGTCCGTGATCGGCGCACCGAGGCCGGTCGCGTCGACCGCGAGCCGGCCGATGCGCCACACGCGACGCAGGCGGTCAGCGAGCGCCTGCAACAGCGACTCGGTCGGCGCACCCTGCCAGGACTGGTGCTCTACAACCTCGACGGTCGGAAGCGGCGAGCCGTCCGCCGGCCTCGACCGGCGCACGACACGTGCGATGGTGAGTACGGTGCGGTCGCGGTCATCGGACACGCGACCATCGAGGGCGGGCCCGGCCAGGTCGAGGCCGGCAACGTAGCGCTCGCCGGGCTGCGGCAGGTGGCGACGCTCGTAGTCGCCCTCGATCTGCGCGAGCGTGGCCGGGTCGAACATGCGCCCGGCGTCCGCGACCTCTTCGAGCAGGTACTGCGTGCGGAACAGCGGGTGTCGTTCGCCGAGGCGCTCACGCTCGGCCTCCACGTACTGGCGGTACGGCGGGTGCGAGGCGGCGACCTGCTCCCAGTCGATATGGAAGTGGCAGCGCCGCCCTCCCCGCCGTTCGAGAGCGACGTGGTGCGCCCTCGCCTGCGCGAGCAGCGAGTTCGGGCCCCACGGCGTGCCGTAGTACACGACCGGCGCGTTGGAGGCGGCGGCCATTGGCCGGAAGTCGCGGTCGAACTTCTCCGGGTCGACGTCCTGCGCCTCGTCCACCTCGAGCAGCAAGTCGGCGGTGTGGCCAACGACGTTCGCGTGGCGTTCCGCGGAGAGGAAGTGCGCAGCCGAGCGGTCGCAGCGCAGCGAGGTCGATGTGCGGTGCACCGCCGAGGCAAAACCCGCCTCGATCGCCCTCGATTCCAGCCGGTCGAGCGAGATGAACACCTGCGGGCGCAGTGTCGGCGCGCACTTCACAATCGTGCCGCCGGTGTTCGCGTGGCTCACGAGCGTGAACAGCTCGACCTGTGCGGAGGTCTCGTTCTTGCCGCCCTGCCGCGCGACCTCCACGGAGATCGACCCGCCCTCGCCGGACGCGATGCGGCTGAGGATCGCGCGCGCGATCTCTGCCTGGTAACGGCGCAACGCAGGCAGGCTCATCCCGCCACCACCCTCGACACCAACTGCGTGAGGACCGAGGCGACGACGGCGAAGAGCACGCCGTTCACACGCGAACGCACCTCGCCCACCTCGTGCTCTAGCGAGGCGAGCCGCACGCCCACCTCGATCAGCGAGGGTGGCGTGGCCCGCGCTGCGGGCAACGTTGTGGCGCGGCGCGCACGCACGAGGACGCGCAGCGCCTCGCCAAGACGGTCAGGCCGCGGGCGACGTGGAGGCGTGCTCATGCGGCATCGCCTGTCGTGTCGATCGGCTGCAACGCAGCAGTGAAGTGGTCGAGCAGCGCGGCAACGGACTCGGTCAGGTTCTCTGCCTGCGCGCCGGTGATCCGATGCTGCGCGGCGAGCGCC
>SCVR01000346.1 GCA_004296805.1 Dehalococcoidia bacterium | reverse complement strand
TCGAGGAGATGGGGCGGGTTCCGACCGATCCCGGTCCCGATCACCCCGTACATGGTGGTGCTCTCCGGGCTCGTGACGCTGGTGACGCTCGCGTACCTGCTGGTGGAGCCGAGCCCGCGGTGGTACCTCGTGATGGGGGCAATCGCGGCGGTCGCGGGCCTCGATGGGACGCTCCGGGCGACGTGGCGTGTGACCTACCGGGACGCCGAGACGACACCCGCGCTGTTCATGCCGGCGATCTTCATCCTCGCCGTACCGCCGCTGATCGAGCACAACGTGCGCGGGCTCAACGCCGTGCCCGTCGGCCTGCTGACCGGGCTGGCATTCTTCGCGATCGTGGCGGCGCAGGTTGGATCGGCTCGACCGGGCGCCTCGTACTACGCGTGGGCACGCACCGTGTCGACGGCGGGGGCATACGCGGCCGGGTTCGCGTTCTTCTCGTTGACCTACTTGTACGACCTAGGGGTGGGCGTGGCGGCGCTCTCCTGCGGCCTGGTGGCGCTGATGCTCGCGATCGAGGTGCTGCGCGAGGGTGAGATCGACGCGACCGAGACAGCCGGGTACGCCGCTGCAGCAGGTGCGGCCATCGGCCAGTGGCGACTCGCGCTCCACTACCTCCCGGTGGACGGCTACCTCGGGGGACTGGCGGTCGTCCTCGGCTTCCTCGTCGTCACGGGCCTGCTGCAGGCATACATCACGCGCAGCCTCGACCGTCGGACAACCATCGACCATGCCGTGATCGCGACGGCCGGTGCCGTCCTCGTGGTGAGCGCGCGTATGGCCGGGCTGGCGTAGAGCGGGTGCAATCCCTCTCGACCGAGATCGAGCCGCTTCGACGGTGGTTCAACGAGAACGTGGGGCAGCCGCGGTTCATCGCGATCCTGTCACCCACCTGAACGCCGTGTGTGGAGGGCGCCCGTGCGGCGCGCCGAGCAGTCATCGATGTGTCCTCCCGATCCGGTTTCGCGGCTGCATTCGTGTTCATCGACGTACTGAAGGAAGACTCACGGCACACCGCTGAGGCGGCGGCGCGGCGCGTGCGAGACCCTCGCGTTCGGGTGTTCCACGATCCGCGGAAACGTGCCGGACGCTCGATGGCGCGCACGCTCGGGTGGCGCCACCACATCGCGTGGGACTGTTACCTGTACTACCCGTCGGGTGTGCGCTGGGACGGGCCTCACATGCCGCCGGCACCGCGATGGATCCACCAGTTGCGCGACCGCGAAGTGTGGGAAGCGGAGCGCCCCGGCGAAACGAATACCGAGTGGACAAGCCAGATCCAGGAGCGCACCGAGGCGCTGTCCTACCGATTCCGGACGGGTGGTGGGCTGGTGAGCGCGTTGCGTTCGGCAAGCGCGGAGTGCCTCGGAGGACGGTAAGCCCCCGGGGTGCGGGCGGCGGTCCGACTAGATCTCGCGGATGATGAGCGTCGTCCCCGCGATGGCGGACGCCTGTAGCGAGATGGGCTCATCGGTCGCCGGGGCCGCTCCCTTCACCCACCGAAACGGCACGCCACCACTCTCGTCCGTGCGGACGAAGATGATCCGCCCTCCTGTGCGAAAGTCGCCGGGAAGGAGGAAGCCCGGGCCGTCCAGCGCGATGTGCACGGTGGCGCCCGGGCAGGCGGTACCGTCCGCCGTCTTCAACATCGCGAAGAACTCGGCTGCCTCGCCGAGCGGCTTGGGGGCGGTGTAGGCGGCGAAGGGCACGCACGGCTCCTGATCCCAGGACGATGGTACCGACTCGCCTGCAACGGTGACTCAGCCAACTACGAGCCACGGTCGGTAGTGGCTCACCAGGTTTTCGACACTGTCTCTCGGCGGTATCACGCGTCGACTTCAGATGTGTAATATCTGAACTCGACCGTTCCGTGATCGACGCGACAGGGAGACAACGTCGTGCGCCAGACGGGTGTCGCCGTTCACGCGGCTGATGGCAACGACCGTGGAGAACTCCGACTCGCGGGTGTCGCCGGCCTGCTCGTCGGCCTCTGCTATCCGATCATCATCGCCCTCTACGTCATGGCCGGGCCGGACATGCCAAGTGATGGCGGTGGACAAGCATGGCTCGACTACATATCCGGGCACACCACCGCGTGGTGGACCATCATCGGATTGTCCGTGTTGACCGATATCCTGTGGCTGCCATTCGCATGGGGGCTCTACCGCACGCTCCGTCGGTCGAACCAGACGATGGCCCTCGTCGGTGCTGGCCTGATGGTGCTCTTCGTCGTGTCGGAGCTCACTACCATTTGGCCAGCCTACTCGGTGCTCACGAACCTGGCCGGGGCAGCCTCAGCAACCGACGACGACATTGCCCGTGCCGCTCGGATAGCCGCCGCGGAGTACGGTGCGGCAACGTTGTCGTCCCCATTACTCCCCTATTACGCGATCGTCCTGCCGGCTGTGGGAAAGGTCGCGATCGGAATCGCAATGCTCAGGGGCGAGCCGTTCCCCCGTGCGCTTGGAGGGGTGGCAATCGCGATCGGGGTGGTGGATGCAATCTCCGTTGTCGGGTCCGGCGTGTGGGATCCCCTCGGTCTGGCCGTCATCCCCGCCTCCCTGCTGTCCGGCGTCTGGTTCCTGGTGATCGGTTGGCTCTTCGTCGGTGTGAGCCGCGCGTAGGGTGCGGTCCTAGGGTCATCCGTTGCCGCAGGTAGTCGGTGCCACTGGCCAGGCTGGCGTCAGGCCCGACCCCCTCCTGCTCGACCTCAACGCCGGCTCTGCTAGCATCCGAAGCACGGTCGGGGAGTGGCGCAGTCTGGCAGCGCACCAGTCTGGGGGACTGGGGGTCGTGGGTTCAAATCCCGCCTCCCCGACCATCTTGCCTCTCAGGCATCGAGGCTCCCGTGGCAACCTCCAACCCTCCTCAGCCCTCCGCCACACCTCCACCGTTCACCACTCTGCACCCCGACACGGGGCGGGCGCCGTGATCCGCCGAGCGCTCACCATCCTCGGGACCACCGTCCTGGCAGGCGGGTTCGCGGCAGCGATGCCCGTGTTCACGGCGATTGTCGCTGCCTCGATGGGGACGCTAATGGTGGTCGGACTGTACGTGTTGCGACTGTTGCGCCGGCGGAAGCGGGTCGAACGGCACTAACTGGCAGCGATATCATCGCCCCCGAGCAACCTTGGAGGCGCAATATGACGAATTCGCCTGACCAGACTCCTGAGCCATCCCCGTCTGGCGATCCAGCATCTCCACCGCCCGGCCCGACGCCTCGACGGCTGACACGCTCGCGCGATGATCGGATGATCGCGGGTGTTGCGGGCGGTCTCGCGGAGTACTTCGACGTCGACCCCTCGCTGGTGCGCATTGCACTCGTGGTCCTCGGGGTGATGAGCGGCGGGACGGCAGTCCTGTTCTACGCCGGGGCGTGGCTGGTCCTGCCAGAGGCATCGGAGCCGACCACACCCCTTGGGGCACCGACGACCCCGACTGCCGAGGCTCATACCGAGGCACGACATCGACGCCATCGCCGACGACGACGTACGCCCGGTCTCGTGTGGGGACTGCTGCTGATCGGGGTGGGCGCTCTGCTGCTGGCCCGGGAGGCGGACATCGTACTCCCGCCGGCTGAGGGGGTTCTGGCGGTCGCGCTGATCGTCGTGGGTGTCCTCCTGCTGGTGGAGTCGCGACACGGATTCAACGGCGGCCTGCTGCTGCTGGCGCTGCTGCTGGCAGCCGGCCTCGGGGTCTCCTCTCGCGTCGACCTGATGCACACCGACGGGTTCTCTGAGCGCACAACGGTCGTGCAGAGCATCGACGACCTCGATGAGAGTTACGAGTACGTCTTCGGACAGTTGAACCTCGACCTTCGCGGGGTGACGTTCCCGGAAGGGACAACCGAGGTCAGTCTGGTGAGCGCCTTCGGAAGCGTGAACGTGCGACTACCCGCGGACATCCCGGTCCGAGTGCAAGGCGAGACGCTGTTCGGCAGTACTCGAGTGCGCGGGCGCGAGATGGATGGCTTCTCAGTGGACGACTCCCGCGCGGATCAGTCATACGAGGGTGCCAGCCGCCGAGTGCTGCTCCGCGTGACGACGCTGTTCGGCTCAACGGAGGTGCAGTGATGCAGGAACGGTTTAGTCCAGGCGGCGCGCTCGCAGGACTACTCGCGATTGCGCTCGGTGTGCTGTCCATCCTCGACGCCGCGGAGAGCATTGACCTCGAGCCGCGTGTGATGTGGCCGGCGGGACTGCTTGGCCTCGGCGTTGTACTGGTAGTGGAGGCCGTCACGCGTCGGGACGAACACCCACCGGCGTAGTGCCGATCTCGGAGGACGGAAGGACGAAGAGGACGGCGGCTCTTTCGAGCCGCCGTCCTGTTGTTTCGCGCCTCCCGCCCTGCCCTCGATGGTGTCGAGGGCAGGCAGGGTTGGGCGACTAGGCCCGGCCGGGGTTAACGCCTTCGTCGATCCAGACCGACCGCATCTGGTCGGCCGCGTAGCAGGTGGTCGCACCGATGAGGGCGTGCGGCCGGTAGTTCAACATGTAGTTGTGCCAGCCGTGCCGCTGCAGGGCGATAGGCCACCATGTCTGGTAGACCTTGTCGTGGATCAGTGTGCTGATCTGGTTCCAGACCTCCTTCTGGGCCGCGGGGTTGGTCTCCGCACGCTGCTTAGACAACAACGCGTCCAGTGCCGGGTCCTCGATCGAGCCGTAGTTCAGGCCGCCCTTCGAGGACAAGAACGGCGTGAGCCACTGGTCCATTGAGTACGCGGGAGGGCCCCAGAGGACGCCGATCATGTCCTTGTAGTTACGGTCTGACATCAGGGTGACGTGAGTCGGGTTGTCCAGGTCCTTCCAGACGATCTTGACCTCTTTGAGGTTGTTGTTGATCCCGGGAATGACGATCCCAGTCAACTGATTCTTGTTGTAGAACGAAGCCATCTCCACTGTCAGTGGCTTGGCGGTGGTGTACCCGGCTGCCTGCATCATCTTGGAGGCTTCGGCCGGGTTGAACTGGTACCACGGCCCGTTTACTTTGGCCGTTGGGTACTTGTCGTACATGAACGACCACGGCATGGGCGAATTGGAATACGGACCTTCGGGGCTCTGGTTGTCGCCACCGTTGTTCGCGAGGTCGAAGTCTTTGCGGTCGAACGCCATCGAGATGGCTCGGCGGATGCGCTCGTCTTTGAAGATCGGGTTCTTCATCTGGTACTGCCAGCCGTTGGTATTGATACCGGCTGCTATGGGGATGGTTGACCCCACCATGTCGGCCTTGTTCTCTTCGAAGACGTCCGTGAACGTCTTCTTGTCAGGTGCAGGGTAGTCGAAGTAGTTCTGCGTCTTGAAGCCGGCGCGGAGTGCGTTGGCATCGTCCTGCACGTAGAGCTCGATGCCGTCCACGTAGGGGAGACCGCTCTCCCAGTAGTCCGGGTTCTTGACGAACACGGAGCGCTGCTTCTTGGTCCATTCCTTCTGAATGAACGGGCCAGTGCCCATGGCCTTGTCCTGGCGAAGGGCCTCGTTGTCGACGAGTTCCTTCATGTACAGCCAGGACCACGCGGCGACCTCTTTCGGGAAGTCCGCCTTCGGACTGTCGAGGGTGACCTTCAGTGTGTACTTGTCGGGGGTCTCGGTCTTCGTGATGGGTGAGAAGACATCCTTCTGCGAGCCAGCAAGGTAGAGCTTGATGCTCTGGGTCACATCCTCGACAGTGAACTCACGGCCATTCAACGGGGCGACATTCTGAGTCTTCACGCCCTTACGCAGGCTGAAGATCCAGGTCTGCCCTTTGTCAGGCGACTCCCACTTCTCGGCGAGGTCTGGCTCGAGGTCGATCACGTACGGGTTCGCGAGCGGGCCCAACTTGGGGCGAGCCAGGCGGTTCGACACCAGCGACTGAGTAGTGAAGATCGTGCACGAGTTGGTGCGCGACAGGTCCATGCGCGGCGGGTCCAGATAGCGGCGCTTGATGATCCCACCGTACTTGGCGTTCACCTTCGGGTTGCGCTCCGCGGCGGACGCTGGTTGCGGGCCCTCGGTCAGGCCCGGCTTGACGCGGACCTGGTCCTTCGGGACGGGGGTGCCCCCTTCCTCGGCCTTGCTGACCGCGCCGCCCTTGTTGTCCTGCAGACGGCTCGCGTCGCCCGTGCTCGAACCGCTGTCTGACTTCTTGCTCCCGCACCCGATCAGCGCTGCGGCTCCGAGACCAGCGAGACCAATGCCGGCTCCCCTCAGTGCCGTGCGGCGGGGCACCCGACCTGCCCAGTAATTCGATTCCACGCGATCCCTCCTAGGCGCGCCAAGATCACGCGCCGGACACGAACTGCATTTCGGCGCCACTTGTACCACCACCCACACCGCGCATACGTGCTTACAGCTACAAGACCTTCCCCTTTGCGTCAGATGAAGGAACGTCGAGTTCACGCCTCTAGAGTTTGCGGGGTCAGCAAAGTCTCCGAGGTGCGGTGACAACCCAAGCGAGGCGAACAAGAAGCGGCGGCTCGAAAAAGCCGCCGCTTCTGTCGTATCGCGCTTCCCGCGCTGCCCTCGATGGTGTCGAGGGCAGACAGGGTTGGGCAACTAGGCCCGGCCGGGGTTGACGCCTTCGTCGATCCAGGTCGAGCGCATCTGGTCGGACGAGTAGCAGGTGCTAGCGCCTGCCAGACCGTGCGGCCGGTAATTGATCATGTAGTTGTGCCACGCGTGCCGCTGCAGGGCCATCGGCCACCAGGCCTGGTAGACCTGGTCGTGGATCAAGGTGTTGATCTGGCCGAAGATCTCCTTCTGTGCCGCCGGGTTGGCCTCGGCACGCTGCTTCGCGAGCAGGTCGTCCAGCTTCGGGTCGTTGATCGACCCGTAGTTCAGGCCACCCTTGGAGTGGTAGAACGGCGTCAGCCACTGGTCCATCGAGTACGCCGGTGGGCCCCACAGGACGCCAATAGTGTCCTTGTAGTTGCGGTCCGACATGAGCGTGACGTGGGTCGGGTTGTCCAGGTCCTTCCACGTGATCTTCAATTCCTTGAGGTTGTTGTTGATGCCCGGGATCACGATGCCGGTGAACTGGTTCTTGTTGTAGTAGGACGCCAGTTCGATCGCGAGCGGCTTGGCAGCGGTGTAGCCCGCGGCCTGCATCATCTTGGAGGCCTCGGCCGGGTTGAACTGGTACCACGGGCCGTTGACCTTCGCCGTCGGGTACTTGTCCAGCCAGAACGCCCACGGCATGGGTGAGTTGGAGTACGGCCCCTCGGGGTTCTGGTTGTCACCACCGTTGTTCGCAAGGTCGAAGTCCTTGCGATCGAAGGCCATCGACATGGCACGGCGGATGCGCTCGTCCTTGAAGATCGGGTTCTTCATCTGGAACTGCCAGCCGTTGACATTGATGCCGGATGACAGCGGGATCGTCGAACCGACCATGTCGTCGCTGTTCTCCGCGAAGACGTCCTGGAAGGTCTTCTTGTCGGGTGCGGCGTAGTCGAAGTAGTTGTCCGTCTTGAAGCCAGCGCGGAGTGCGTTGGCGTCTTCCTGGACGTACAGCTCGATGCCGTCGACGTAGGGAAGGCCGTTCTCGTAGTAGTCCGGGTTCTTGACGAACACGGAGCGCTGCTTCTTGGTCCACTCCTTCTGGATGAAGGGGCCCGTACCCATGGCCTTGTCCTGGCGGAGCTGCTCGTTGTCAACCAGCTCCTTCATGTAGAGCCATGACCACGCGGCGGTCTCCTTCGGGAAGTCCGGCTTGGGGCCGTTCAGAGAGACCTTCAGCGTGTACTTGTCCGGCGTCTCCATTTTGGTGATGTCGGAGAAGACGTCCTTCTGCGACCCAGCGAGGTAGAGCTTGATGCTCTGCGTCACGTCCTCGACGGTGAACTCGCGGCCGTTGAGCGGGGCGACGTTCTGGGTCTTCACGCCCTTGCGGAAGTTGAAGATCCAGGTCTGACCCTTGTCCGGGGTCTCCCACTTCTCAGCGAGGTCCGGCTCAATCTCGATGGCGTACGGCGAGGCCAGCGGGCCGAGCTTCGTGCGCACGATCTTGTTGGTGACCAGCGACTGGGTGGTGAAGATCGTGCACGAGTTCGTGCGCGAGAGGTCCATGCGCGGCGGGTCGAGGTAGCGGCGCTTGATGATGCCGCCGTACTTGGCGTTCACCTTCGGGTTGCGCTCTGCCGCCGAGGCTGGCACCGGGCCTTCGACGATGCCGGGCTTGATGCGGACCTGGTCCTTCGGGACCGGCGTGCCGGCCGTCTCAGCCTGCTGTGCGCCGACCTTCGATGCGGACTGCAGGCGGTCTGCGTCACCGCCTGCGGGGGCCGCTTCCTTCTTCGACGAGCCACAGCCGATCAGCGCTGCGCCGGCGACGCCCACCATGCCGATGCCCGCGCCACGGAGTGCCGTGCGGCGGTTCACCCGGCCTGCCCAATAGTTCGATTCCACGTGTTTCCCTCCGGGGTGCGCATTGATACGCACCAAGCTCTGAACACTTCCTTCGGGTTTCTATCATCGATTCTGAATTGGGATTGTGCCTAGTGACACAAGAGTCTGCCGTGCACGTTAGGTAGAAAGGTGGCATGCCGATCGGGCACCGTCAGACACCGGCGCAAGCCAAGCGCGGTCGTGCAGACAGATCGGTGGTACCTGGCTGAAGAAGTTCCGAC
>SCVR01000345.1 GCA_004296805.1 Dehalococcoidia bacterium | reverse complement strand
CGAACCGGAAATCCCAGCAGGCGATTTCGCCATTGAGATCACCCCAGCATTCAGAGGCAGCGAGTTCTTCTCCTCGTCCAGGTAATACCCCGGCCCGCCGGCGCCAGTCCCAGTCGGGTCACCCCCTTGAGCGACGAAACCCGGAATCACCCGGTGGAACGTGAGCCCATCGTAAAAGTGGGCCCTCGCGAGGAACACGAAGTTGTTCACAGTCTTCGGTGCATCGTTCGGGAGTAACTCGATGGTGATCTCGCCGCCCGATGCCATGAGGATGACGGCTTGGTACTTCTTTGCGACGTTGATGGCCATCGCTGGCTGGCTCGAATAGGTCCGCTGAGGCGTGGGCGTCACACTCGCGGTGGCCGAGGCCGTCGCGCTGGCAGTGGCGGTGGGCTCGGGCGTAGGTGTCGACTTCGCCGGACGGGTGCTGCCGTTCGTGCTGAAGAACGTCCCCGCTCCCAAGCTCAGGAGCAGGATCACGATGCCGCCCAGGAACAGCCACTTGGTGTTCCGTTGCATCCAGCCCATGATCCCGGGGAACTGGATGGTTTCGGCGGTACCCAGCCCGGCGGCCGGGGCGGGCTTTTGGGCTCGGCGTTGCCGACGACGCTGGAGTTTCTCCTGCTGTCTGCGGTCGTGGCGATCGTGCGTCACTCATGTCCTCCACGCGCACCATCCGAGGCCGCCTCGACCATCGACCGGATCGCGGCACACAACGCCTCGGGGTTTCGACTGGCGAGGTGCGTCCGCTTCCCATCCGTCGTCCGCACCGCTACGCCGAAGCGTACCCCGGGGACGGAGTAGGCGCGCCGCTTCCCCGTGGCAAACCGCAGGCCCCAGCCCCCATACGTTAGCCAGCGGTACGGCTCTACCTCAGAATCGACCACGTCCGACCAGCGGCGGGCCGTGCCGAGCGGGCCCCAGCCGTAACGGAGTGCAGCGCGTGAAACATCGATGCGGAGAGCCGCCAGCCACGTTCCAAGGAGGGCGAGGCAGACCCCGAGCGTCAGGAGTAGCGTGACCTCTATCACACGAGAAATGCCGGTTTCGGAGCGCGCTACCGAGATCGCACCCAGAACGGTGGCGGGTGGCCCCAGCCAGATCGTCGCGCGCAACCACCAGGGGTTTGGGACGGTTTCGAGGTACACGGACTTGGGCGAGGTGGTCATGGTGCCCCCGGCAGGATTCGAACCTGCGCACCCGGCTCCGGAGGCCGGTGCTCTATCCCCTGAGCTACGAGGGCGCGTGACCGAAGGCTCAGGATACGGATGCCCAGAGGGGCGGGCAATTCACGCTGTCGCGGTCAGCACAAACGGTGGGCTCGCCTCAGACAACGAGGACGTCCGAGACCACCTATGACCTGAGCCCACCGAAGAAGGTCGCCACATCTCGCGCGAACAACTCAGGCTCCTCGAATGCCGCGAAGTGGCCGCCGCGCTCCGGCTCCGCAAAGTGCACGAGGTTGCCGATCCTTGCCATCACTTCGCGCGGGGCGGCCCACGGCTCAGCCGGGTACTTCGCGTAGCCCATCGGGACCGAGTCCGGTACGCGGCCCATGACACGGTCGGTCGTGTGGGACATCTCGTAGTACAGGCGGCTGGCGGACAGGATGTGCCCCGTCAGCCAGTAGAGCGTTACGTTCGTCAGCACCTTGTCGCGGTCCAGCCGATCCCAGAGGTCGTCGCCGTGGTCGGCCCAGGCCCAGAATTTCTCCAGGATCCACGCGAGGAGCCCAACCGGCGAGTCGTTGAGCGCGTAGCCGAGGGTCTGCGGACGGGTGCCCTGCAACCGCATGTACGCGGACTCTTCCGCCTCGAACTTCTGGCGGAACGCGCGATACGCCTGCTCGGCATCCGACATCGCCACCCCGTCCGGTGGAGGAGGGGCCCCGGCGGCGAAGTTGAGATGAAGTCCGATCACCGCCTCTGGATGCTGACGAGCGAGAGCGGTGCCGATGACAGCCCCCCAGTCACCCCCCTGTACGCCATAGCGCTCGTATCCCAGCTCCCGCATCAGCAGGTGCAACCGATCCGCGATCCGCCCGGCGTGCAGCCCTGACGCTCGCGGCGTATCGGAGAGTCCGTAACCGGGCAGTGACGGCACGACGACATCGAAGCGGGCGCCGTCATCGCTTCCGCTCGACAGTCGCGCGCCCGCGTCCGTGAACTCGACGAACGACCCAGGCCAGCCGTGGATCAGCAGAAGCGGCATCCGACGCTCGGACCCAGGACCGCACATCAGCATCGCGTGCATCTCGTCGCCGTCGATCACGCCTCGAACATGCGCGCGGGCGTTGAGCGCCGCCTCCTGCGCTCGCCAGTCGAAGTTGTTCCGCCAGTACCGCACGAGCTCCCGCAGGACGCCGTCATTCGTCCCCGTCGTCCACCCGGTGTCCCAGCCCACGTCCGGCCAACGGGCGTCGTCGAGCCGCCTGTGGAGGTCTTCGATGGCACGGTCGGAGAAGCCGATGCGGAAGGGAAGGAACGGCATGGCCTAGGCCCCTTCAGTCCTGTGCGCTGGCGGCAGTCTACCGTCGAGGCCCAGCGAGAGACGGAGTGTCCGACCACAATTCGATGTCGTCCACCCATTGGTAGGCGGCTCCGCGACGCAGCGGTCCTTCGCCCAGATAGACTTCGAAGAGATAGAGCTTGCCCTCCGCCGACTTCAGTTGAGTCCGCCCGTGGTGATCGGCAACCAGAGTGCCATCCACGCGGACAGTCAGCCGACCCGCTTCACCTGAATCCAGGTTCCACGCAGCTTCGAGCAGGAACCACCGACCAAGCGGTACCGGCACGTCCCGGCTCCAGATCGTCCAGTCGTCCGTCCACGAGGAACCAGTGGCTGCCTGCCCAGGCACCACACGGTCGCCCTCGACCTTCCACACAAGACCGTCCGTCTTGGAGCGGGAGAGCATCACGAGCCATCGGTACTGGAAGTCGAGGGGTGTCTCGAAGGAAGGCCGCTCCTTCCACTCCAGTAGCACTCGCCAGTCGAATTCGTCCCGCATGACATCGAGTAGGTCCGGCTGCAACTTCACCCAATAGCGGAGGTAGCCACGCTGGGCATTCTGCATGTCGAAGATGATGAAGTCATTCTGGGTCGCACCTATGGTGCCGCGCCCGCGGAGCGCCTGGTACAGCGCTCGTGTGCGCTTGCCATCCGGCCCCTCGACCTCGTCGATCCGCGTCTCCACGAAGCGCCGCAAGGCCGCAGCGTCGGCGGCGTCCTGGCCAGACACCAGGTACTGGAAGTCGGTGGGCCTCCCGGCAAGCGCGGTGGCCCAGTCGTAACCTCGATCGGCACCAAGCAAGGCCTGGCGCCACTGTCCGAACCTCAACATGGGCTCGCTCAGGCTGACGCCGTCTTCGAACCCTGATTGGAAAAGGAGCCGGGCGGTTGTCTGAGATGTGCTTGGTGGTGAGGACGCGACTGCAGGTGGCGCGACTTCGGTCGGCGCTTCTCCCGCTCCGCCCTCACAGCCCACGATCAGACTGAGAACCACCAGTAAGGCACGAAACCGGGCGCCCCGCTGCATCGCCAGATCCTCTGCCTCATCCCCGTGCGACGGCAGTCTACGTTCGAGGCGATCCGATGGTTCACGCTTGGGCGAGGAGTCTTGGAGGCATGGGACGGGTGACCGGCACTTCCGTGGCCGCCTGTGCGGAAGGGATGGGACAGCCTCCCAGGTTGGCACGCCAGCGGAGACTAGGCGGCTGCGGCCATCGCCCCCTGGTACCAACCCACACGCTGGAGCACTACAGCCGGCCCACCGAGGTCGTCTATCACAGGCAACATCGCTGCCTCCGAGTCGGGGTCGGGTGCGCAGGCCTCAACCAGCCCATCGCCAATTCCCAGGCCAGCGGCCACTTCTCGCGCGCGGGCAATCGCCCACGAGATGCCTCGTTGACTGCCCGCGTGATGATCGGCAATGGCGTCCGCGATCTCCTCCGGGAAGCCCCACTCCTGGGCAAGGCGATAGCCCCATTCGATGTGATCCACGCCGAACACGGAGACCTCGGCCTCTACTGCGGGAACACCCGATCGCGCGAGGTCGACGACCTGCGCGTACCGGACTGGCTCACCTGCGGCCAGGACGAGACGTCCCACATCGTGCAGGAGGCCGGCGGTGAACGCCTCACCATGCCTGAGTTCCCCCCAGGCAATCGTGTCGGCCAGGACCGCGCTCGCAATCAGGTGCCGCCACAACTCAGACTCATCTACGCCTGAGCGGTGAAGGCCCTGGAACGAACTCGACAGCGCGACACCCATGATGATGCGGCGCGCCTCCTTCACACCCACCCGCACCATGGCCACGTGAGCCGTCTTCACCCGATCACGGGGGGCGGAGATGGCAGAGTTCGCGGCACGCAACAGGGCAGCGGTGAGTGCCGGGTCCGCGTCCACCATCTTCGCCAGATCGTCGTACGCAGGATCCGGGTTCGCTACGAGCGACATCGCCCGCATGCGGGCGACCGGCAGCGTCGGGATCTCCATTGGGGTAGTCATCGCGTCTCCATCCAAGGAGAGAGTCGGACGCATACTTACTGTCTGAAGAGGTCGTTCGTCCCTACTCCGCACCCCGCCGGCGGTACTGGACGGCCTCTGCGAGGTGTGGCGTGAGGATCCGATCGCTGCCATCCAAATCTGCAATCGTTCGCGCGACCTTCAACACGCGGTGGAATGAACGCGCGGATAGCCCCAGTTGCTGCATTGCAGCCGAGAGCAGCGGCTGAGCTGACTCTTCCAGTAGATCCTGACAATATTTCCGCACGTCGAGTGGTCCCATTTCGGAGTTGGCCACGGTGGCGGTTCCGCGGAATCTCGCAGCCTGCCGCTCTCGCGCTTGGACGACGCGCGCTAGGACTGTCTCCGAGCGCTCGCCAGTAGGTTCGCCAGTGAGTTCTTTGAATTCGACGCGGGGGACTTCGATGAAGAGGTCGATCCGGTCAAGCAGCGGGCCGGACACGCGGCGCTGGTAACGCGTGACCGTGGCTTCGGGACAGGTGCACGAGCGAACAGCGTCCCCGTAGTAGCCACAGGGGCATGGATTCATCGCGGCGACCAACAGGACTCGCGCTGGGAACGTCACCGAGCCACGTGCCCGCGAGATGGTGAGCGACCCAGATTCGAGCGGCTCCCGCAGGGCCTCGAGGGCCGTCGCACCGAACTCCGGGAACTCGTCGAGGAACAACACCCCTCGATGCGCCAGCGAGACCTCTCCGGGCCGGATGTGCGATCCCCCTCCGACCAATCCCGCATGCGAGATCGTGTGATGCGGCGCTCGAAATGGCCGCTCGCGCATGAGCGGGCGTTCACGGTTCAGCAGGCCCGCCACGGAGTAGACCTTGGCGACGTCGATCGACTCCGCCGGGGTCAACGGCGCCAGAAGCCCAGGGAGCGCGCGGGCCAGCAGGGTCTTCCCCGAGCCGGGCGGCCCCTGCATCAGGAGGTTGTGGCCTCCCGCAGCAGCAACCTCCAGCGCCCGCTTCACGTGTTCTTGACCCTGGACCGTCGCGAGATCGTGGGCCTCGACCGTCTGTCCTTCGGCCTCGACCCCACAGGGAACGACGACCTCAGGCCACGACTCGAAGGGCTCGGCGATCTGCCGCAGACTATCGAGGCCGTGGACGCGAACCCCACTGACTGAACGCGCCTCCGCGACGTCCTCCATCGGCACCACGACGCTTCCGATACCGCTCTGGGCACACATCGAAACGAACGGGAGGACTCCCGGGATGTGCCGGAGACGTCCATCGAGGGAGAGCTCGCCGAACAGGGCCGTGTCGCTGAACCGATCGACGATCTGGCCGCTGGCCACCAGGACTGCGACGGCCATCGACAGGTCGTAGAGCGGTCCTTCCTTCCTCACGTCCGCCGGGGCGAGATTTACGGTGATCCGTCTGAGCGGGAATTCGAAGCCCGTGTTCCGGATCGCTGCCCTGACCCGCTCACGTGCTTCCTGCACCGAGGCGTCGGGAAGCCCCACGATGTTGAAGGCAGGGAGCCCGGAACCGATGTCCGCCTCGACATCGACGGGCAACCCCTCGATGCCGCGGAGAGCGCCGCTCCGCATCATGGCAAGGGTCATTGAGTGACTCGATGGATCAGGCCGGGCGCGGGTTCGAACATCGGGCGGCTCCGCTTCTGGGGTACGCCCAGTGTGACCGCCTCCTTTCGGATCCCGAAGGGGGAAACGGCACACCTCGATGGTCGCTTATGTCTCTCCATCACTCATCTGATCGTGGGAGCGACGACGGGATCCTCCGCCAATGCCTGGAACCTCAGCG
>SCVR01000035.1 GCA_004296805.1 Dehalococcoidia bacterium | reverse complement strand
CGCGTAAGAGCGGTGCGTGATTCACGTCAGCATGGACGCTCTGGTGGGGGACAAAGTCAAGAAAGTCGAACACAGGACGTAACACAGTTGTTGCACAGGGACGAAGATCTGAGGAGAGTGCTACGGGTTACTTCGCGCAGAAAGTAACTTCGGCGAGTTTGCTACGTCACCCACCATTTGCGCTGAACTCAACATAGCGTGAGTCCAACTTGTCGATTTCAAAGAAAGATGACATTCGTTCACCGACGCGTATGCGCGAGATTCCTGTGGTTCCTTGCGCCCACAGTTCTGCCTAACAGGCGGAACAAGAAGAGGGCGAGGCTGGTTGCCCGCGCCCCGCATCTCGACCTGCTCGCCTCGGTCTGAGTAATCCGCCATCCCGGGTTCACCGGCATCAACTGGGGCAAGGAGATCGATGTCTTCTCCGGCTCCAGACTTGAATCTGATGCAGCCGAGTTTGATACGCGTGGAGTGACGTTCTCGGCGCGATTTGCATGAACCAGAACATCAGGCCCATCACAGGAACTCAGGCCGGTCGGGGGCGCCGGTTCGAGGTGATTGCACAGGCTTCCGGCCCGTTCGTGCCCTGATCTAGAATCATGATAGGCGCGCGGCTTGCGCCATTAGCCACGTCAGCGCCCCCGCCGGGCCGTCGACGATATCGCTTGCGGGTAACCGTGGCCGGTCGATCATCACGACGGGCAGCCCGAGCGACCGCGCTGCGGCGATCTTTGGATACGTCTCCTCGCCTCCGCTGTTGCGCGTCACCAGCGCTTCGATGCGATGCGCCTCCATCAGCGCGCGCTCGCCGTCGTCGCTGAACGGCCCTCGGCCGAGTAGTAGATCCCCCGGCGGCCGTGGCGTTTCGACCCCGGGTGCTTCGATCATGCGGTACAGGAACCACAGGTGTTCGAGGGGCGCGAACGCGGCCAGCTCCTGCCGACCGATCGTGAGAAACACCCGCTGCGCAAGCCTGGGCAGCGCCGTCGCGGCGGCGTCGGCGCTCTCCACGCGCACCCACCGATCGCCCGGCGTCTCTTCCCACCGGGGACGTTCGAGGAGCAGTCGCGGCACCCCGATCGTCGCTGCGGCCACCGCCGCACTCACCGAGATCCGGTCGGCAAACGGGTGTGTCGCGTCGACCAGCAGTTCGACGCTCTCGGCGCGCAGGTACGCGGCGAGCCCGTCTGCTCTGCCGAAGCCGCCGACGCGCACCTCGCCCTCGGGGAGGTCGGGGTTGGTCGTCCGGCCGGCGAGCGACGAGATCACGTCGAACCCGGCAGTCGCGGCGAGCGACGCCAGCCGCCGCGCGTCGCCGGTACCACCGAGGATGAGCACTCGAGTCACGACCGGAACGATAACACCCGCTTGCCGCCCAGTGTCTGTAGCGGCATACAGTGGCTCAAAACGCGGAGAAAGGTGCTGTTCGGCGGGGACAGCCCGGGCGGAGGAAGCGCGATGCGGAAAGTCATGGTCATCGGCATCGGCGCGGGCGATCCGGAGTACCTGACGATGCAGGCCATCCACGCCCTGAACCAGGTCGACGTCTTCCTCGTCATGGATAAGCGTGATGAAACACGCGACCTGGTCCGCATCCGGCAGGACATCTGCGACCGCTACATCACCGACCGGACGTATCGCGTCGTCGAAATCAACGATCCCGAGCGCGATCGTACATCCGCGCCCTACCGCGCCGCCGTCGAGGCTTGGCGCCAGCACCGTGCCGAGGTCTGGGAGGCAGCGATCCGCGACGAGTTGGAGGATGACGGCTGCGGGGCGTTCCTCGTCTGGGGTGACCCCTCGCTCTACGACAGCACGCTGGGGGTGATCGATCACATCCTCGCGCGGGGCGCCCTCACCTTCGAGTACGAGGTGATCCCGGGGATCACCAGCGTGCAGGCGCTCGCCGCAAAGCACCGGATCGCACTCAACCGCATCGGCGGTCCGATCCAGATCACGACCGGCCGCCGACTGCAGGAGGGCTTTCCGAGCGAGAGCGACGACGTGGTCGTGCTCCTCGACAGCGACTGCTCGTTCAGGCACGTCGCACACGAGGACCTCGACATCTACTGGGGCGCCTACGTCGGTACCGAAGACGAGATCCTGGTCTCCGGCGACCTGCAGACCGTCATGGACGACATCGAGCGGGTACGTAGTGAGGCCCGCGCGCGCAAGGGCTGGATCATGGACGCCTACGTGCTCAAACGGAAAGCCTCTGAATGAGCGAGCTGGCGCGTCAGCCGCCGGCGGCGGCAGTTTCGCACTGCGCGATGAAGCGTGGCGCGATGCGCGCGTCCGTCGCGAAGTGCAGGTGTACGTACGACGCCCACACATTGCCTCGCGCGTAGCCCTCGTGACGCACGCCATCGATCTCGTAGGCACCCTGCGCGGGCCCCGGTGATTCTTCGAGCGTCGACCAGTGAAACTCGTGACCACGCACCGTCTGGCCGCGCGTGAGATGCGGGCCGTCCGCCTGCGCCGTTGCCATCCGGTAACCGAGCGTGAGCCTGCGCTCCGTCATCGATGAGCGGAGTGGCACGATGCCGGCCATCGCATGCACGGCTCCTTCGCCGTCCGTGAGTTGCTGTCCCAGGTACATGAGGCCGCCGCACTCCCCATAGATGGGGAGCCCGCGCGCCGCCGCCACCCGTAGCGAGGACAACATCGACATGTTGGTGGACAACTCCTGCGCGTACAGTTCCGGGAACCCCCCACCGAGGTAGACGCCGGCAGTCCCGGCCGGGAGCGCTCGATCATGGAGCGGGCTGAAGGGCGCGATTACAGCACCCCACGACGTCAGCAGGTCGAGGTTCTCCGGATACATGAAGCTGAACGCCTCGTCACGTGCGACGGCGATCGTCACACGCTCTTCGCGCGCAGCAGCAGGCCATGGCGAGGCGTTGCTGCTGGCGTCCCACGCACTCGATTCCTCTGCGAGGTGCAGTAGCTGCGTGAGGTCGATCTGCGAACTCACGCGCTCGATGGCGTCCGCGAAGAACCGGTCCGCCACACGACCCTCAACCGTCGGCACCAGGCCCATGTACCGCTCGGGCACGCGCAGTGCATCGGTCCGTTGCAGCGCACCAAGCACTGAGAGCCCGGTCGCCGCCTCGATTGGTTCCGTACACAGCGCGGCGTGGTTGGGGCTCGCCACGTTGTTCAGAATGACGCCCGCTACTCGCAGGTCCGGATCGAAGCGCTGAAAGCCGAGGACCTGCGCGGCCACGCTGCGCGCCGACTTCGCAGCATCCACGACGAGGATGACCGGCAATCCGAGGAGCTTGGCGACCTCGGCCGTACTGCCAGCCTCGCCGCCTCCCGAGCGGCCGTCGAACAGGCCCATCACGCCCTCGATCACAGCAATGTCCGCGTCACATGTCGCGCGCTCGAAGATCTGGCGTAACGCGTCGTGGGGAACCATCCACGAGTCGAGCGTGTGGCACGGTCGCCCCGCCGCACGCGCGTGGTAGGAGGGGTCGATGTAGTCCGGCCCGACCTTGAACGGCGCCACCGCCAGTCCGCGCGCACGCAGCGCACCGATCAGGCCGCAGGTGATGGTCGTCTTCCCAACGCCACTCGCGGTCCCGGCGATCACGAGGCCCTTCACTCGCCTGCCTCACGCCCTACCGGCCGACTCGCGGCCGTGGCGTCCGGGTCACCGTTGTGCGACACGGGCGTCGTCGCGTAGCCTCGCGGAGTGACGACGCGACCGTTCACGACCCGCGTCGTGCTGTTGCCAACGATCACAATCGTCCTCATATCGATCGCCGCTTCGTCGAGGCGGGCGAGGGAGACGATCTCACTGCGCTCGGCTGGGCGCGAGGCGTCGCGCACCAACGCGCACGGCGTGTCGTCCGGCAGGTGTGCGCGCAGCACGGCCAGTGCCTGCGCGAACCGATGCCCGCGCCGGCCGCTCGTCGGGTTGTAGATCGCCAGCACGAAACCAGCCGCGACTGCGCCCTCC
>SCVR01000344.1 GCA_004296805.1 Dehalococcoidia bacterium | reverse complement strand
GGCGGCGACGGCCAGTCCGACATCGTCTTCGGCGTCAACGGCCTCGCCGTCAACTGCGGCTGTCACGACCACCGCCACGCGGCCCACCTCGACTGCCGGGGGCAGCACCGAGGTGGTGCGATTCGTCCCGGCGAAACCGGACGCGAGCACGATGCAGGACGGGACGTGCTTCGCACGCTCGATCGCGCTCTCGTGGCGCGATGACACATATCGATGCATGGCGGGGAACTCGATCAGCGACCCATGCTTCGCGCTGCCGGATGCCTCGATGGTCTGCGGGGCGAACCCGACGAGGCCCGACGCGAGGCCGTTCCTCATGCGGGTGACTGGCGGGCTCCCCTCGGGTGCGCCAAACGCAGCCCAGATCGAGGCGGGGAAGAAGAACGCGTGGCTCGTGAAGGTCGCGGACGGCACAGTCTGCGGGTTCCTGACCCCGCCACTGCCGGTTTCGACGGGAAACGCATCAACTACGGGTGCACGGACAAGACATCCATCCTCGGTGACCTCGTCCCGGGCACCCCGTGGACCGCCCGCTTCGTCACCGGTTCGGTAGGGCCAAACGGCTTCACACCCGCGACGGACGAGGTGAAACCGCTGGCGACGGTCTACCAGTAGCCTCTCCATGAGACCAGTTTCCCGAGCCCTCTCGCTGCTCACGCTGGTCTCGGCCGCGGTGGCCCTCGGCTGCTCGAGAAGCGCCGAGCCTGCGCCGCCCGCCAGCGCCTCCCCTGTCGCCACAGAGACGCCGCGCGCTGAGCGGACGCCCACACCAACCCCGAGCGTGGCGCTGAGTGCCACGGCTGTGCCTACCGCTCCCACGGCGGCGGCCCCGGCCGCGCGGCCTCCGGTCGCCCCGCCCCTCCCGGCGCCAAGTGGGGCGGTCGAGATTGAACGGGGAACGCGCGCGCGGAAGGAGGTGGCGCTCACCTTCGACTGCGGGTGGCGATCGGATGCCACGGGGGACATCCTCCGCATCCTCGAAGAGGAGGATGTGGTCACGACCTGGTTCATGATGGGCATCTGGGCGGAGGCCCACCCCGAACTCACCAGGCGGATCGCGGCGAAGCATGAGCTCGCCACCCACTCCTGGGACCACCCCGACTACCGAGACCTGACCGACGCCCAGATCGCCGCCGACCTGAAGCGGACCGACGACTACCTGCGGACGTTCTCCGGGCGGAGCAGCGCACCCATCTGGCGTGCGCCCTCCGCCGCACGCGACCAGCGCGTCATGGACGCGGCGGCGCGTGCGGGGTTCCCGCTCCACATCTTTTGGACGATCGAGCAGACACCGGCTGGCCTCGCCAGCGGGGACTCCCTCGATTGGATGGAGATACCGGCTGCGCGCGTGCGCTCGAACCTGCTGCGCGCCATCGGCTTGGGCGGTGGGGCGATCCTCGTCGTCCACTGCGACGCCGAGGCCACCCGGGACGTGCTCAGGGAGGTCATCCGGGAGTACCGGAAGGCCGGGTTACAGTTCGTGACGGTCTCCCAGCTGCTCCGTCCCTGAGGGTTCCGGGCGATCCCTGACGTCGAAGGCCCCGGAGGGCCTCGACATCAGGAGGCGATCCTCGGCATTCGTGGCGGCCTCAACAGGCCTCCGGCCCCCCCGTTACCAATCCTTCACCCGAAGCCACTCGCCCTTGACTCGCGCTCTCTCCGGAATCCGTGGGGGTGCCTCGTACCTTCTGTACATCGAGACGCGGAGGTACGGCGATGACGATGCAACTGGTCGAGCGGGTGGCAGGGACGGACGACACGGTCAGCGTGACCGCCGGGCCGTTCCAGTCCTTCACCCAGATCGCCGAGTTCCAGAAGTCGGTCAGCCGCCTCCACGGTGTCTCCGGCGCCCGGATCCGCAGCGCCCAGCGCGGCGTCCTGATCCTGGACGTGGACTACACCGGGCTCGTCCCACTGCACGTGCGGCTCCGTGACTTGCGCGACGTCCGATGGACGCCCGTGCAGCTGACGGAAGCGGCCGTGGAGATCGCGGTGGCGTAGGCGGCGCCACTGAGGTCCCCCCACATGGAAGCCCCTCGCTGGCGGAGTGAGGGGCTTCCTCCATTTCCGGTGATCGACTGAGGACTAGGCCCGCAGCCCCGCCTCTGCCGCACGACGCATGGCAGCCGGCATGCCATCAAAGATTTGGTTGTGGATCGGCAGGAGCAGGTACCAGTAGAGGAGCCCCGGCAGTCCGGCCGGATGGAAGCGCGCCGACGTGACGAGGGTGCAGGCATCGTCACCCGACGGAATGACCTCGAACTCGAGCGCCGCCGCTCCCGGCACCTTCATCTCTGCCACGAGCGTGAGGCGCTTTCCCGGGTCGACTTCCACAACGCGCCAGAAGTCGACCGCATCGCCCGCGCGGATGTCTTGTGGATGACGGCGTCCCCGACGCATCCCGACGCCACCTACGCAGCGGTCGAGCAGCCCTCTCAGTCTCCAGAGGACGTCCGCGTAGTAGTAGCCTCGGTTTCCCCCGATCGAAGCGATCAGCTCCCAGACACGCTCCGCGGGCGCATGTACGGGCGTCTGCACTCGCGCGCCCTTCGAGTAGAACGAGACGTCCGGGTTGTACCCACGGAACGCGAGCGCGCCCTCGGTCCACCGGCTGGGCAGCGGCGCCAGCCGCTCCTCGCGCAGCGCGGTCTCGACGGCCTCCCGGTAGGTGTGCAGCGCGATCGGCAGCAGGCGCCGGATCTCCGCATCATCGGCTGGCAGGTCGTGGCGCAAGCCATCAATCAGTGGACGGACGACGGATGCGGGAACACTGGTGACGAGGTCCAGCCAGTACGAGGAGAGGCGAGGGGTTAACACCGGCAGCGGGATGATGTGGCAGCGCTTCCCCGTGACCTGCGCAAACTGCCGCAGCAGTTCGGCGTAACTCAGGAACTCAGGGCCGCCGACATCGAACGTACGCCCGGCGGTCGCCGGCGATTCTGCGACCTGACAGAGGTACTCGATCAGGTCACCCAGTGCGATCGGCTGTGAGCGGGACGTGACCCAGCGCGGCGTCGTCATCACCGGCAAGTGGTTCACGAGGTCGCGGATCACCTCAAAGGCCGCGGACCCCGGGCCCACGATGATCCCGGCGCGCAGTTCGGTCACAGGGATCCCGCTCGCGCGTAGAAGCTCACCGGTCTCCCGACGGGACTCGAGGTGCGCGGAGGCCTCACCCTGGGGCTGGAGGCCACCCAGATAGACGATGCGTCCAACACCCTCCAGCCTCGCGGCCTCGGCGAAGTTCCGAGCACCGATCCGGTCACGCTCCTGAAAGTCGCCACGCGAACCCATCGAGTGGACAAGGTAGTAAGCAACATCGATGCCCCTGAGGACCGGACGCAAGGTCTCGGGGTTCAGCACATCTGCGTTACTGCACTCAACACCCTGCCATCCTCGTGTCTCCAGCAGCGCGGCGGATCTAGCCGCCGCGCGCACGTGGTGGCCACGCTGGACGAGCGCTGGCACGAGATGGCTGCCGACATACCCACTGGCGCCAATGACGAGGACGTTGATACCGCTGGCTCCTCGCTCCGTCAGAAGGACGGGATCTCCGCAACACCTGCACGATACGCCGCCGGTCGTATCCTCCACCGCATGACAGGCGTCCTTCCTCCGCGTGCGGTCGAGTGGGTGCGCACCTCCGTCCCAGGTGCAACGACCGTACGCGTGCAGGAGCGATTCGCTGGGGCCACCTCGTCGTCGCTGCACGCGATCGAGGTGGACCGGACGGACGGGCCTCCACTGCCCCTCGTGCTCCGTCGATACACCGACGCACGGGTGCGGACCGAAGAGCCTCAGTACCCACGTACCGAGGCCACAGCGCTGCACGCACTGGACGGCGCTCCCGGTGTCCTCGCTCCCCGGTTGGTCGCTGTGGACGAGCGCGGCACCACCTGTGATGTGCCGGCGGTGCTCATGACGCGCCTTCCGGGGCGTCCAACGTTGTCACCCTCGGATGTCGGGGCGTGGGTGCGCGGACTTGCAGAGGCGCTGACCGCCGTCCATCGCGTCGATGGCGCGGCAGTCGAGGGCTCCTACCGGCGCTGGCATGACCCTCAGACCGCAGTCGCCCCACTGTGGTCGAGGCAGCCAGAGGCCTGGACGCGGCTCATCGACGCATCGAGGTCTCGAGAGCCGTCAGGCCACATCGTGCTACTCCACCGCGACTTCCACCCGGCAAATGTGCTGTGGCTCAATGGACGGGTGAGCGGAGTCGTGGACTGGCCGAACGCCTGCCACGGCGTTGCCGCGCTCGATGTGGGTCATTGCCGCCGAGACATCGTGATGACTCACGGGGTCGCGGTTGCTGAGGCGTTCCTCACCGCCTACGGGGAAGCCTCGAAGCGTGCGCCCGACGCGCTCTGCGACGCCCTCACGTTGCTGGACATCAGCCAGGTGACTAACGTGACGCCGTACCACGCCTACGGACGCACCGACCTCACGGTCGAATCGACGCGTGCACGCCTCGACGAGTACGCCGCCCTGGTTGCGGGCCGGCTCTAACGCCGCGGGTGGGTCGCGAAGAACGCCCAGATCGCCTCGGTCGCGTCGACCGTGCGCGAGGGCGGGTCGCCAAGGTTGGAGCCGCGCTCGCCGCCCGGCCACGCGTGCCCACCTCCGATCACCGCCAGTACCTCCACCGCGCCGCCTGCGCATGCGTACACGCGACGCTCGGCATCGCCACTCCGGGTCACCGTCGGCGATGGCGTGCAGCGCGCGAGTTCCAGAAACGGCCGGATGCTCTCGTCCACGCTGCGGTCCACGCGGTCGTGGATGTCGAGGCGGACCGCCGCGTCGGTCGGGCCGCCCTCGAACTTCACGCTCCGGTCGGCGGTGCCGTGTACCGCCAGCAGCGCGACGGGCATCGAAGGCCGGCATGACTCGAGGTTGTTCGCGCCGGCCACTGGCGCAGCGGCGGCGAAGAGGTCGGCAGCCTCACAGGCCAAGCGGTAGGACATCATCCCCCCGTTCGACATGCCCGTGACGAAGAGGCGGTTGCGGTCGATCGGGAGCGAACGGCCCAGGTCATCGATCAGCGCGCGCGTGAAGGCGACGTCGTCGATTCGGTCATCGAGCGCCGATCCGCAGCAGTTTCCCGCGTTGAAGGTGAGGAGGCGATCACGCAGCCTGCCTGTCCCGTTCGGGAAAACCGCGACGAACCCATGCCGGTCCGCCGCAACGTCGAAGTGGCTCATCCGCATCGCGTTGTCGGCATTCCCTCCGCCGCCGTGGAACACCAGCACCACCGCGCTCGGCCCTTCTGGCAGCGAGTCCGGGACGTGGACGAGGTAGGACCGCGCGCGCCCTCCCACGGAGATCTCGCGCCGGTACGTACCCGCCGTCAGTCGCTCACCTGCCACGGTCGTACTCACCGGGGGCGATATCGAAGTCGATGAGGTGCTGCGACGGGCGCGTCCCGCTGTCCCGAGGGCGATCACGACCAGCGCCAGGACTGCGATGCCCCAAAACCACCGACGACCCGCGGACACGGACGTGCTAACGGGATCCGACGGCGAGTGCGTCATCGATCAGTGCCTGAAGGCGCGCCTCGCTCACCGGGCCCTCGATCCGGCCCACGAACGAGCCGTCCTTCGCGAAGACCAGGGTGGTCGGCAACACGGTCACCCGATGCGCCTGCGCGAACGTGCCGTTGTCGATGGCATGCGGGTAGTCGAGGCCCTGCGTCTCCGCGAACGCCTTCGCCAGCCTCGGTTCATCGAGGCGGACCATGCCATAGAACGCCGCGACGGACGAGGCCTTCGACATCCTGCTCAGGACCGGCGCCTCATCGCGACACGGGCCGCACCAGGACGCCCACACGTTCACCACGACGACCTGACCGGCGAATGCGCGTTCGGTCATGCGCCCGCCAGCGAGCGCGGGGAGGTCGAACGGCCGTTGTGCCTCGGCGGCCTCGGACGGCGTGTCGCTGGCCCTCGGCTGACGGACGGCGAACACCGCGATGACCAGGAGCGGCACGAGGAGCAGTAACGTCCCGCCGAGTGCGAAGGCGAAGAGGCGGCGAGCGCTGAGCGGCGACTCTGCTGGAGTCGAAGTGACGTTGGTCACCTCGTCCGGCGCCGGCTCGACAGTCGAATCGTCCATGTGCGTCTCCACCGGACTCAGCGTACCGCGCGAGGCGTTGCATGTACTGCCGGGCGCGCGCACGCTGCTGACACTGGGGCTCGGCAGCATTTTTTCCGCTGGGCCAGAAGCCGGTCGAATGCACATCTCGATGGCTCGCGGCGAGGTCGTCCGGAACCTGATCGCAGGTGCGGTCGTCGGTGTCATCGCGATCCCGCTGTCGATCGCGCTCGCAGTGGCAGTCGGGATGCCGCCCATCTCCGGCCTCTACACCGCGGCGTTCGCGGGCGCGGTGGCCTCAGCCACGGGCGGCTCACGCTTCAACATCACGGGCCCCACCGCGGCCCTGGTCCCCCTGCTGGCTCACGTGGTGCTCGTGCACGGCGTCGAGGCGCTGCCCGCCGTGGGGATCATGGCGGGCGTCCTGCTGATCGCCATGTGGCGGTTACGACTCGGACGGCTCGTTCGGTTCATGCCTGGGCTGGTGGTGGTCGGCTTCACGGCTGGCATCGGCCTGTCGATTGGCTTCGGACAGTTGAACAGCCTGCTGGCGGTGCAAGGCACGGACCCCGCCATCGAGCACTTCGCGGAGCGGCTCGTGGACACGGCGCGACACCTGAGCACCGTCGGGGCCACGACGCCGGCGCTGGGCCTCGCGTGCATCGCCTTCCTCGTGCTGTGGCAACGAGCGCCGCACAAGGTCCCGGGGCCGTTGATCGTTGTCGTCGTGAGTGCCCTCCTCGTGCGTCTGGCGGACCTCGATACCCCGACCATTGCGAGCCGTTACGGCGACTTCCCGCGCTCCTTCCCACTGCCGAGCCTCCGCTTCGCGACCGCTGTCGGCTTCGGCGAGTGGATCGATCTCGCGCCGAGTGCGGTGGCGATCGCCGTACTGGCCGCAGTCGAGTCACTGCTGTCGGCGGTGGTGGCCGACAACATGGCCGCGACGAGCGAGCGGCACGACGCTGACCGTGAACTCCTCGGCCAGGGCCTCGCCAACCTCGTCTCCCCGATCATGGGTGGCGTGCCTGCGACGGCCGCGATCGCCCGCACGGCGGCGGGTATCCGCGCCGGCGGGACGTCGAGGCTGACAGGCGTCACCCACGCGGCCACGGTGCTGATCGTCACGCTCGCCTTCGGTGGGCTGGGCGGTCAGATCCCGCTGACGGCGCTCGCGGCCATCCTCGTGGTGGTCGCCTGGAACATCGCGGATGTCCCGGAGGTGATGCGACTGGTGCGGGGTGCACCGCGCGAAGACCTGGGTGTGTTGCTGGGGACGATGGCGGTGACGCTCTTCTTCGACCTGACGTACGCGATCGGTCTAGGCATCCTTGTCTCCGCGATCTTGCTCATCCGCCGGCTGACGCGTGTCCCGGCCGTGGCCGCGATCCTGGCCGAAGAGGGCGAGGTGTCGCCCCTGTCGCAGCGCCTCACCTCAATTCTCCAGACGCATCCTGAGATCGCGTTCTTCAACCTGCAGGGCGTCATCTCGTTCCACAGCGCCGCGGAACTCGAGTACGAATTGCTGGCCCACCAGGACCGCCCGCTGCTCCTGCGGATGCACGACCTGCACTACATCGACTCCTCCGGGCTGATCACCCTCGAAGGCATCGTGGAGCACCGCGTGCGCGAGGGTGGGCGCGTGGCCCTGACCGAGGTGCAACCGTCCGTGCTGCCGCTCTTGAGGCGTTGGGGGATCCTCGACCTGGTCGGGCCAGAAGGCCTCTTCGACCGCGCGGAGGACGCCGCCATCGCGCTCGCGGGGGGTGGCGAGACATCCGCCGCGCCGACGACTGCCTGAGTCCGCTACTCGTTCCCGGCTGGCCCCGGGGGGAGGTTCCGCGGGAAGTTCCCACCGGGGCTGGAGCCCGTGGGCGGAGCCGGCGTCGGAGTGGCAACCGGCACTGCAGGGCCAGTCGGTACCGGCGTGGGTGCCGGGCCGGCCGAAACGCCGGTGGTCGCGCAGACGATGATCACCGGCG
Source organism: Dehalococcoidia bacterium (assembly GCA_004296805.1). GTDB lineage: Bacteria > Chloroflexota > Dehalococcoidia > UBA2979 > UBA2979 > SURF-43. The sequence goes on along the minus strand of SCVR01000344.1, from coordinate 1,530 downwards.
TCTCGCCGAGGTCTCCGGTGCCAACCTGGCTGTTCCACTGCTCATTGACGAATGAGGGCGCGCCCGCAATGTAGGCGATGAGCGTGCCGCTTCGGCTCACCCAGACCGACTTCACGGCGCAGCCTCGACCCTGTGCGACCGTGAGGAGTGCCTCGATCCGTCCCCCCGTCCAGAGCACCAGCGAGAAGCCACCACCGGTGGAGATCGCACCGTTGATGGTCCCCGTCGCGGGCGCCGGCGGCGCAGTCGGTACAGCGGTTGGCGCGGGGACGGCAGGCGTCGGTACCGGCGTCGAGGTGGTACCGGGGACGATGTAGATACCGGCCACCCAGCCGGTCTGCCCGCCGGCGCTGACACGCTCCCAGCGCAGGCCGTCCGCGTCCGCGGTCTCACCGAGTGCGAACACCTGCGACCCCTCGGCGAGGCAGGCGAGCATGACGCCACTCAGCCCGGGCGTCGAACGCATCCGGAGGCAGTCGCCATCCGCCCGGACAATGTGCGGGCCCGTCGCGGCGTCCACTGAGCCGGGGAACACGGTCAGGAGCACCACCGCGAGGAGTGCCGCGGCCATGAGCCATGCCCGAGTGCCCCACGGCCGGTGGTGGGGGACAGCCAGCGCGCGTGCCTCGTCGTCTTCCATCCATCGAGGATACGCGGCGCGTTCGGACGGCACGAGGGCGTTACGCTCGGCGTCGAAGACTGTGGGGCCTGGGAGGTCACGATGGCGAGTGGGGCGCATACCGATCTAACGACGGCAGTGGACGCCGCGTTCCCCGCGGCACTCGCTGCCCTCGAACGCCTCGTGCGGATCCCGTCCGTCGGGGCCGAAGGGCCAGACACCCCGGCCATGCGCCTGGCCGCCGAGACAGCGGCGAGCCTGGTGGCAGCGGCCGGCATCGAGGACGTGCGACTTCTCGAAGTCCCCGGGACCGCACCCGCGGTCTACGGCGAGCGACAGGGGCCCGCGGGCGCGCCGGTCGTGCTGCTCTATGCACACTACGACGTGCAACCAGTAGGCGACCTCTCCCTCTGGACCGCGACGCCCTTCGAACCTTCCGAACGAGATGGGCGGCTGTACGGGCGCGGCGCATCCGACGACAAGGCGGGGATCGCGATGCACCTCGCGGCGCTGCGCGCGCTACTGGCGTGCGGGCCGCTGCCGGTGACCGTGCGGGTGTTCTTCGAGGGCGAGGAAGAGCAGGGGTCACCTCACCTCACGGCGTTCCTCGATCGACACGGTGCGCTGCTGACCGCTGATGTCATCGTGGTCGCGGACTCCGAGCACTGGCGACTGGGCGAGCCGGCACTCACGACCTCGCTGCGCGGCATCGTCGACTGTGAGGTCGAGGTGCGCACCGCGCGCGCCGCCGTGCACAGCGGTCAGTTCGGTGGCGCCATCCCGGACGCGATCTCAGCGCTCGCCCGACTCCTCGCCACACTGCACGACGACGAAGGTCGGGTCGCCATCGCTGGCCTCGTCCGCGCGGGCACCGCGCCGGTCGACGAGGACGAGGCGCACCTGCGCGAGGC
>SCVR01000034.1 GCA_004296805.1 Dehalococcoidia bacterium | reverse complement strand
CCGAGGTGCACCGCCGAGGCGGGCCGCGCGCTCGCCTCGATCCGGCGGAGCGCTGCTGCGGCGACAGCCGGGAGGCGGCTACCCGATCTTGAGGCTGTCAGTGAACGCCCGCGAGGTGTCCGGCTTCAGCGACGGCCGGCCTTCCTCGAACTTCGAGATGTCGTCGGCGTGCTGGAGCGTCAGCCCGATGTCGTCGAGGCCGTTCAGCGTGCGGTGCTTCACGAACGGGTCGATGTCGAAGTGGCGGGACCACGCGGTGCCCTCGACGGAGACGGTCTGGGCGGCGACGTCGATGACGATGTTCCCGCCGGGAAGTTCCTCGGCGCGCGACATCAGGTAGTCCACGTCTTCCTGTGGCAACTGGATCGTGAGCAGGCCGACCTTCGAGCAGTTGTTGCGGAAGATGTCCGCGAACGACGGCGCGATCACCGCGGTGATGCCCATGTCCTCGAGGCCCCACACGGCGTGCTCGCGGGACGAGCCGCAGCCGAAGTTCTGCTGCGCTAGCATGATCGGCGCGCCGGCGTAGGCCGGGTTGTTCGTGACGAAGGTGGGGTCCTTCTTCCAGTCGAAGAACGCAAAGGGGCCATACCCGGAGCGTTCGATGCGCTTCAGGAACTGCTTCGGCATGATCTGGTCGGTGTCCACGTCCGCGCGGTTCAGCGGGATCGCGTTGCCCTTGACGGTCTTGATCGCTCGCATCTACTTGTACCCCCGGATGTCCACGAAGTGGCCCTCGACGGCGGCGGCCGCCGCCATCTCCGGGCTGACGAGGTGGGTGCGGCCGCCCGCGCCCTGCCGTCCCTCGAAGTTTCGGTTGCTGGTGCTCGCCGCACGCTCGCCCGGCAGCAGGATGTCCGGGTTCATCCCGAGGCACATCGAGCAGCCCGGCTCGCGCCACTCGAACCCGGCGTCCTTGAACACCTGGTCGAGGCCTTCCTTCTCCGCCTGCTGCTTCACGAGGCCGGAGCCGGGAACCACCATCGCGCGCACGGTGCTCGCGACATGCTTCCCCTTCACGACGTTTGCGGCGGCGCGCAGGTCTTCGATGCGGCCGTTGGTGCAGGAGCCGATGAACACGCGGTCGATGGAGACCTTCGTGATCGGCGTCCCGGCCTGCAGATCCATGTAGACGAGGGCCCGCTCAGCCGTCTCCTTGGCGGCGGCCGAGACGGCGTCCTCAGGCCTCGGCACCGAGGCCGTGACCGGCACGCTCTGTGCAGGCGTGGTGCCCCAGGTCACGAAGGGGGCGATCTCCTCGCCCTTCAACGTGACGTAGGTGTCGAACTTCGCGCCCTCGTCGGTGACCAGGGACTTCCACGCCTCGACGGCCTTGTCCCAGTCTTCGCCCTGTGGCGCGTACGGGCGGCCCTTCAGGTACTCGATGGTCTTCTCGTCCGGGGCGACGAGGCCGGCGCGTGCGCCGCCCTCGATCGTCATGTTGCAGACGGTCATCCGGCCCTCGATCGAGAGGTCGCGGATCACATCGCCGCGGTACTCGATGACGTGGCCGACGCCGCCGTCCACGCCGATCTTGTTGATGATCGCGAGGACGACGTCCTTCGCCGTGACGCCCGGCCCGAGTTTGCCGGTCACTTCGACCGACATCGTCTTCGGCGGCATCTGCGGCAGGGTCTGCGTGGCGAGCACGTGTTCGACCTCGGAAGTGCCGATCCCGAACGCGAGCGCGCCGAGCGCGCCGTGCGTCGAGGTGTGCGAGTCGCCGCAGACGATCGTCATGCCGGGCTGGGTCAGGCCCTCTTCCGGCGAGATGATGTGCACGATGCCTGAGCGGAGGTCAAAGATGTCCCACAGCGGGATGCCGAAGTCCTTCGTGTTCTGGCGCAGCGTCTCGATCTGCTGCGCGGAGAGCGGGTCCGGGTTCGGCAGGCGGCGGTCCGTCGTCGGCACATTGTGGTCGACGGTGGCCAGGGTGAGGTCAGGCCGTCGCACCGTCCGGTTCGACAGTCGCAGCCCCTCGAAGGCCTGCGGGCTTGTCACCTCGTGCACGAGGTGGAGGTCGATGTAGAGCAGGTCCGGCTCGCCCGCCGTCTGGCGGACGACATGCTGCTCCCAGATCTTCTCGATGATCGTCTTTGGCACTCGGACCTCCCCCTACTGTCCTGCGCGGGCCGCGGCATGTTGGGCCGCAGCGATGGAACGGTTGAGCGCGTGCAGGTAAGCACGCGCGCTGGCGACCAGGATGTCGTTGTCTGCGGCGCGCCCCTGGTAAATCACATTTCCCGCCTCAATGCGGATGGTGACCTCGCCCTGAGCGTCGATGCCTTCGGTGACGGACTTCACAGCGAACTCCGTCAGGATGTTCTCCGCGCCGGTCACGCGGTTGATCGCACGATACACCGCGTCCACCGGCCCGCTGCCGATCGCCGCGTCCTCGTGGGTCTTCCCGGTGACATCGATGAGGCGGACGGTCGCCGTCGGGCTGCCGTGGTCGGAGGTGCTCACCTGTAGGAGGTCGAGCTTCCACGTGTCCTCGATCTTGGACTGCGTCTGCTCGGCGACGATCGCCATCAGGTCGCGGTCGTCTACCTCGTCACGCACGTCCGCCACGTCCTTGAACGCCGCGAAGATACGCGCGAACTCCTCGTCCGTCGGCAGGAAGCCGAGGTCGGCGAGGCGGGAGCGCACGGCGTGGGTACCGGAGACTTTCGTGAGGACGATCGAGTTGCCCTCGGGGATCCCGATGTCCGCCGGGTTCATGATCTCGTACGTCTCCCGCATCTTCAGGACGCCGTCCTGGTGGATGCCGGACGAGTGGCGGAACGCGTTCTTTCCGACGATCGCCTTATGTGGCTGGATCATCATCCCGGAGTAGCGCTCCACCATCTTCGAGGCGATGTAGAACTCTCGGGTGTTCACATCGGTGTGGACCTTCATCAGGTCAGGGCGAGTCTTGATCGCCATCACGACTTCTTCAAGCGCCGCGTTGCCAGCGCGCTCGCCGATGCCGTTGATGGTGCCCTCGACCTGACGCGCGCCGCCGAGGATGCCGGCCAGCGAGTTCGCGGTGGCCATGCCCAGGTCATTCTGGCAGTGGACGGAGAGCCGGACTTTGTGGATGTCCGGTACGTTCTGCATGATCGAGCGGATCAGGTCCTCGAACTCTTCGGGGACGGCATACCCCACGGTGTCCGGGATGTTGATCGTGGTCGCACCCTCTTCGATGGCGGCCTGCACGATCTGGTAGACGAAGTCGCGGTTCGAGCGCGTCGCGTCCATCGGCGAGAACTCGACGTCGGAGACGTAGCCCTTCGCGCGCGACACGCCGAAGCGCGCGAGTTCGATGATGTCCTCGCGGTTCTTCCGCAACTGGTGCGCCAGGTGGATGTCGCTGCTCGACAGGAACACGTGGATGCGGGCGCTCTCAGCGCCCTTCACGGCCTCGTACGCCGTGTCGATGTCGTCCGCCACGGCGCGCGCGAGGCCGGCGATCACCGGGCCCTTCACTGCCTGCGTGATGCGTGCGATCGCCTCGCGGTCGCCCGGGGAGGTGGCAGGGAAGCCCGCCTCGATGATGTCGACGTTCAACTTCGCGAGTTGGCGGGCGATCTCCACCTTCTCGTCCATCGTGAACGAGATGCCGGCGGACTGCTCGCCGTCGCGCAGTGTCGTGTCAAAGATGTAGACCTTGTCGGATTCGCTTGCCATGTCA